>JANLWR010000050.1:0-5185 GCA_031364625.1 Deinococcales bacterium
GGAACGTGTGGGGCTGCACACTCCCCCCAACCACAATCTGGTGGACACCATGAGTGCCATAGATCGCAACATCCAAAACGCCAGCACCCCAGCCGAATGGGCGCGTTTTATTCATCACGAATTTGTCAATTCGGGTTTAAGCAACTCGAGCCGTAAACTTTTTAGGGATACCATGTATCACGGCAAAGGACGCGCAATGATTCTCGTACCGTTCATCTATTTCGGTGGCAAAAGTGGCAATACCGCACGGGTTTTGACCTATTCGGGTTATCTCGAGACCAAATCTGGTGATCGGATTATTTACGTGTACTTCAATGACGCCAGCCAAAACTTGACCACTCGAGACGAAACGCCACAAGTCTTCAGCTTGATTAACGCCGCAATTCGCAAAGTCATGCGACCTGAAGATTTAAAACCAATCAAAACACCAACTCCCAACAAAGCCAACCCTAAGAAATCAAGTCAACCTCGAGTCATCACCAAATTAAACGCACCCAATAAAAATGTGGGGAATTGAATCAAGCTTTCAAACGACCATCATCCAGAACCCAAAAACTCGGATAGAATACAAGTGGAGGATTCATGAACAAACCACCCATCATAGCGCTGATCTCGAGCCTCGCCATTGCAGGCACAGTCTTGACAGTGGCAACACCAAACGCAGTTTTGGCACAAGGAAGCTTGAGTGCTTACTACCTACCAAAAGGTTTCAAACTCACACCATTTTTGTCCAAAACCCCAGTTCGTACTTTTAAAGATTACGAAGTCACCATCAAAGACAAAACCGATTACCGTGTCGTAATCGAAACCGACGTTGGTCGCATGGTTTTGGATTTATATGAAGACGACACACCGACCACCATCAACTCCTTCATGTGGCTGACATTGCACCATTATTATGACGGGATCGCCTTTCACCGCGTGGTCGAAAGCTTTGTCGTGCAAGGCGGCGATCCGAATACCCTCAAACCCGACAGCCGACTTTGGGGACAAGGTGGACCAGGGTATCAATTTGGACTCGAGATTCGCAAAAACCTGAATTTCAACACCAAAGGCATCATCGGCATGGCACGCACCCAAGACCCAAACAGCAACGGCAGCCAGTTTTACATCACCCTCGCACCAACCACCAGCCTGAACGGACAATACACCGTCTTTGGTAAAGTCATTGAAGGCATCAAGGTGCTCGATAAAGTGGTCAAAGGCGAACCACCCGCCAAACCAACCCGCATGAAACGCGTTTACATCATCGAAAAAAAGAAATAATCAAAAGTTTCAAGAAAGAACATCATGTCTGAACAATACATTCCAAACGGTTACAGCCTGACCTTAGACCTCTCGCAAGAGCGCGTCACCAGCTTTAGCGCCGCAGGTCAAGGCACTGAACCGGGCAAAGCCTACGCCATCGTATTCGAGACCAGCAAAGGACGCATGGTCGCAGAACTTTACGCCGACAAAACGCCAATTACCGTCAATTCGATGGTTTGGCTGGCGCGTCATCACTACTACGACGGCATTGTCTTCCACCGAGTCTTAGACGGATTCATGGCGCAAACAGGCGACCCAACAGGCACAGGGCGCGGCGGACCGGGCTATAAATTTGGCGACGAATTCAACCCCAACCTCAAACATAGGGGCAAGGGCGTGCTGAGCATGGCAAATGCGGGACCAGGCACGAACGGCAGTCAAATTTTTATTACCTTCCTCGACACACCACACTTGGATGGACGCCACACGGTGTTTGGCAAAGTTATTGACGGACTCGAGGTGCTGGATAAACTCAAACGCATCGACCCGAGCCGCCCGAGCTTTGGCGTCGAACCAGATGTCATCACTCGAGCTTACGTGGTTGAGAAAAGCATTTAATCGATAGTTTTGGATTTTTTCAATACCAAACCAACCTTACAAGTCATCGGGAGGCTCGAGATGACCTTATTGGCAGCAAAACCACCAGCAAACCAATATTCAAACGCCCCTTGGCCCTATTTTGCAGCCGACGAACTCGAGGCGGTTCAACGCGTCATGATTTCTGGCAAAGTCAATTACTGGACTGGCACAGAGGCTCGAGAATTTGAACGTGAGTACGCCGAGTATCTTGGCGTAAAACACGCTATTGCACTGCACAATGGCACACTGGCGCTCGAGTTGGCATTGTATGCGTTTGATATTGGTCTGGGCGACGAGGTCATTACCACGGCGAGGACATTTATTGCCTCGGCAAGCTGCATCGTCATGCGCGGCGCGATGCCTATAATTGCCGATGTTGATCCCGTTTCTCAAAACATCACTGCCAATACAATTCGGGGCTTAATCACACCAAAAACCAAAGCCATCATTGTGGTGCATCTTGCGGGTTGGGTTTGCGAGATGGATGAGATCATGGCATTGGCTAAAGAACATGATTTAATTGTGATTGAAGATTGTGCCCAAGCCAATGGTGCGTTTTATCGTGGTCAACCCGTTGGCAGTTTTGGACACGCTGCTGCTTTTTCGTTTTGCCAGGACAAAATCATCACCACTGGCGGCGAGGGGGGCTTGCTGGCACTGAACGACAGTGCACTTTGGGCAAAAGCCTGGTCATTTAAAGACCACGGAAAGAGCTTTGACGCTGTGTATAACCGCGAACACGTGCCAGGCTTTCGTTGGCTTCACGAATCGTTTGGCACCAACTGGCGGATGCTCGAGGTTCAAGCCGCCATTGGGCGGATTCAATTGCGCAAACTGCCCGCCTGGGTTCAACAGCGCCGCGACAATGCGGCTGTTCTGACCAAACATTTTTTAAATTTTGCTGCACTCAGGCTGACCATTCCACCCGAGCATATGCAGCACGCCTACTACAAATACTATGCTTTTGTCAGACTCAAAAAACTCAAACCAGGCTGGACTCGAGACCGAATCATGAACGAAATCACGGCGCTCGGCATTCCGTGTTTTTCGGGATCATGCAGCGAAATCTACCTCGAGAAAGCCTTCACTGATGCCGACTTCGGTCCAAAAGAACGTTTACCTGTTGCTCGGGTATTGGGTGATACGAGTTTGACGTTTTTAGTGCATCCGACGTTGAGCACCGATGATATGGAATCTATTTGCAAAAAAATGGCATCAGTTTTTGAAGCGGCAACACGTTAGTTGATTCAAAACAACCTTGATTTCTGATTTAACAATAGTAGCTTCTTCTGGAAGCTGCCACTTTATTCAATTATTCTAAAAAGGGATAGTAATATTGTCCTCTACAGCATTATTAATCATTTTTCGCTGGAATCCAAGTGCTGCCGTCCAAAAGCATATGTGTATCGGAGCATAGTAAAACAAATAATCCAATGAATTAATCACAAAAATAGCAATCATTAACGCCAAAGAACCAGCATCTCTTGCTTTCCATGCTCGCCAAATAATCAAAATCCATAACCAGACCATTATTAATAAACCAAGTAATCCGTTTTGACCAGCCGTCTGTAACCAAAGATTATGGGCATGGGTAATTGATTCCGCAGATAGCCCAAAACCAATTGCTCGAGAATCAAGTTTAGATTTCATGGCTTTGGTTAAATCACCTGTGCCAAAGATAAAGGTTTTGGGGTTCTCGAGCCAGACTTTGCTTGCCAAACGCCAAATCTCGAGACGAGTCCGAGTGGTGTCTTTGTCAATCATATTCAAAGACCTCATTTCTGGTTGAGGTCGAGCAGGGTGTGGTTCTATTATTCCTCTAATGAGTACAATCTGAAACACTATAACACCTATTATTACGATTAAAAATAAAATTGGAATTATTCTATGAAACCGAGAACGCATAATTAAAAAAGTAAGGTATCCAGCAGCAATTGCAAGAAACGCACTTCTAGAGCCAGACACCAAGATTCCAAATAATGAAACCAATAGTGTTAACATACTTAACCACCATTGCTTTGAAAAAATTATGGTTAATAAACATAAAATTACTATCAATGCCCCAAATGCATTGGGGTTAAAAGACCAGCCAGAAATTCTGGGAAGCAAATTTAATTTTTCCAAAATTGTTGGTTGTACCAGTGTAAGCAAATATTCATTTTTGATTTCTATTGGTGGGCTACCACCTTTCCAAGTATCAAAACCACCTAAGGCAATCACTGAAAATTGTCGATACCCTAATTTTGCTCGGATAGAACATCTTGACCAAACAGTTTCAACCAAGCATTTTTGATCAACTCGTCCTTCAGGAAGACTGGGGTGAAGCATTGCAAAATTGATCTCAAATGATTTTTCTGATCGTATCGTCAATTCAAATTCGATTACGCCCGATCCTTGGTAGCCAAGGGGTTTTACAATATACGCAGTTCTGAGATTGGTAGGAGTATATCGATTATAACCCTGTAAAAATTCAACTTTCGCCAATTCTCCTTCACCATTTAGGTTCCAAGCCGATACCTCATTTTTGGGGGCAATCCAAATTTGAAAAAACGAAACCAATATAGTAATAATCAAAGAGATATTTAAAACATAATAGATTCTTTTGAGTTTTGTAAGATAGAACTTCAATCCAAAATAAATCAGAAAAGTGCCAGAAAACTCTGCGAGATTTCTAAAAATATTTTGCGGATTGGCAAATAAATCCTCTACTTTTAACAAAAAAAATAGGAAAAATAAAATTTTTGAATAGTTATCAATTGGTTTGATTTGAAAGAAACAAAAAATACCGCCAAAAATCAGTATGGCAACTGCCGATTCTGGTATACTTGGCAATAGAATACTTAAAGAAAAAGCAATAAAAAGCTGAAATTTTTCGTTCAATAAAATATTTAATTGCAAGAAAAACCTTTTTCTACGTTCAAAGATCATATTGACTCGGGTACTGCTGAGTTGACAAAATCTAAGCTGCTCCGAACAGGTATCTCACCGTCAACCTGAAACCACCCGTATCAACAACCAATTCTCGAGAGTACCTATTTCCTGAAAAACATCTTTAATTATTGCAAATTTAAGCTAACCCTCCGAAAATTTCCAGCCTTATGGAGCAATACGTTTGGCAGGTATACCCACAAAAATACCATTTGACTCTAAATCGTTTACAATTACTGCTCCAGCACCAAGGGTGCTCCATGCACCAATACGCCTTCCAGGAAGAATAACCGATCCAGCACCTACAAACGCACCTGTCTCGAGCCTGATATGACCAGTAAGAACAGCCCGAGGGGCAATATGGCAAAAA
>JANLWR010000081.1:0-3591 GCA_031364625.1 Deinococcales bacterium
GAAGTGATTGGCACGGTGGCGGTCACGGCAGGCAACGCGGCAACCGTGGCGTCTCGAGTGCAAAGCGGTGATTTGGAAGGTATTCAAGCCACCACCGCCAGCGGCTCGAGCGCGACCATGACGTTTTCGGTGCAAAAAACCAGTTTCCGCGAAAATGCAGTTCGCGCCATCAACGCCACCTATTTTTCGAGCGGCGCAACCAAGACCACCTTGGATGACAATTACGTTCAGTTGGTGGGCGTTGACGGCACGGGTTTCCGACTTCAAGCTGAATCGCCAACCCAAACCCATAAATTACGTATTAAAGGCAACACCATGGATTTCTTTGAGAATGCAAATACTGGTGCGAGCTTTGGGATCGACGTGCGTATTAATGAAGCTTCAACTGTTCAAGCCCTGATTGACAGCAACAACATGATTGACATGGAAGGCAATGGCATCACCATGTTTGCTGGTGGAACGACACTGCCAGCAAATACAGTCTCGAGCGCGAATCTGCAAGCCACAATCAGCAACAACATCATTACCAGCGCTGACCCACTCGTTGGCAATGGGATTTCGATCCAAAGTGGTACAAGTGGTAAATCAGGCGCGACGGTTTGCTTGAATGAGGTCGGCAACAATGTGAATTACTCAGCCGCTGGATTTAATTATCGATTCCGCCGTGTTCTGCCCCCCGCAGGTGTCAATACCTTCCAACTCAACGGTTTAAGTGGAACTGTTAACATACTGACGGACTTAACACCTTGGTTGTTTAATGCACCACAAAACAACCTTCCCAATATCAGTACAAAAGTCAGTCTGTCGCCAACCTCAGCGGCTAATTTTGGCACGTGCAGCGTTGTTGTTCCAACATTCTAAAGGAGTCAAGTATGTCCAGTTCTTATCTCGGTGAAATACAAATGTTTGGGTTTGACTTTCCTCCAAAGTCCTGGGCGCTGTGCAGTGGGCAGGTTTTGCCAATCCAACAAAATGCAGCCCTGTTCGCATTGTTGGGAACAACTTACGGCGGCAATGGCGTCCAAACTTTTGCCCTACCCGACATGCGCAGTCGAGTCCCCATGCACCAAGGAAATGCAAACCCCCAAGGCACAAGGGCAGGTGAAGAAAACCACACCTTGAACACAAACGAAATGCCAGCTCATAACCACACGCACAACGCCTCGAACGTCGCCAGTGGCGCAACGGTCATACCAACGGGCAATGCTTTTGGAACCAGCGGCGCGAGCATTTACGCCGCACAGAACAATGGAACGGCAATATCGATTGGCTCGAGCGGCGGCAATCAACCACACAACAACACTCAGCCGTACACGACAGTCAATTTTTGCATTGCCCTTCAAGGGATTTTCCCATCACGGAACTAAAGGAGGATTTATGCCACAGCAACCTTATATAGGAAACATCATGTTGTTCGCGGGGAATTTCGCCCCTCGAGGCTGGGTCTTCTGCGATGGGCGATTACTCTCAATCGCAAACGACACTGCTTTATATGCCTTGCTCGCCACAACCTACGGTGGCGACGGCATAACCACTTTCGGCGTACCCGATTTGCGCAGCCGAGTGCCAATCCATCAAGGGACAGGACCTGGTTTGAGCAATTATGTGATTGGGCAACAAAGCGGTACTGAAACCGTGACCCTTCTGAATACCCAAATACCAATTCATACCCACCCGGTTGCCGTCTCGAGCAGCGCTGCCAGCACGGGAACGCCAAGTTCAAGCGTTACTTTGGGTGTTGCCGCCGCCGAAATTTATATTGCCGACACCGCAGACGGTGTTATGAATGCGCAAAGCATTTCTGTCGCTGGGGGTTCGCAACCACATGACAACCTTCAACCTTATTTGGCACTCAATTATGTGATTGCCATCGACGGCATTTTCCCGAGTCAAAATTAGGAGCTTGTATGTCTGACGCTTTTATCGCAGAAATTCGGATGTTTCCCTACAATTTTGCGCCAAGAAATTGGGCAGATTGCAATGGGCAAATTATTGGTATTGCGCAAAACACCGCCCTGTACAGTTTGCTTGGCACAAATTACGGCGGCAATGGTCAAACCACATTTGGTCTTCCCGACTTACGAGACCGTATCCCCGTCGGTGTTGGACAAGGACCTGGTTTAAGTCAATACGTCGTAGGAGAAAGCGGCGGCAGCACAAATGTCACAGTGTTACAAACCCAAATGCCAGCGCACAACCACAGCTTTGGCACAAACAGCGGTGATGCCGACGGCACCAACCCAGGCGGTTCTGTTCCCGCTCGAGCTTCTGGTGAAACCCCGTACGTTAACGGTGCGGCAAACACGCCATTAAGCACCACCGTCGGTTTGGTCGGTGGCAGTCAACCCCATAACAACATGATGCCTTACCTGACCGTGAGATTCTGCATTTGTCAATTTGGCGTATTCCCAGCCAGAAACTAAAGGAGTCTGAATGAAACGACGTGATTTCTTACAAGCCCTTGGTTTGGGTGCTGCCATTCCCGCCCTCGGCATTGCCGCCCAAGCCGCGCCGCACAAACTGCGGGTGCTGGCGCTGGCATCAAAAACCTTCTCGGGTCAATTTTTGCGTGGCTTAACCCAAAACCAAAACCTCGAGATCAGCTTCATCGACGCTGGAGACACCACCACCAGCGCCGCTCGAGCCGCCGCGAAAACCCTCGAGAGCAAGCACTTTGATGTGCTGGTATCGCTTGGAGACGGTTACGCCGAAACACTGCGCCCAATTCTCGAGCAACACGCCCTGCCCGCGATTTGCAACGAATTTGGCGCGAAAATTGCCCAACGCCCCGAGGACAGCGCTTTTGTGATTTCCAACAGCCTCAAGCTCTGGCAATCCGAATGGGCATTGGGGATTCATGCGGCTGGGCAACGCAAAGCCAACATTGGACGCGGCAATACCGCCGTGATTGTTTGCACCCTGCGCGAAGCGGGTTACGACCTGCCGTTTGCTTTCCAAAGCGGCTTTGAAAGCGCTGGCGGGACAATTCTCCAGACCATTGTGACAGGCGTTGGCGCGAAACCCGACTGGAATGCGGTACTCGAGCAAGTCCAAGCTTTAAAACCAGCCCAGCTTCACGTGATCGCCGCAGGCAGCAACAACCTCGAGATTTTACGCAACGCCCGAATTCCAATCAGTGCCAGTGCTTTTACCAATTTAAACGCCACAACCGCTTCCTCGAACTTTGGAACAGATGCGGTCTTGCTGCTCGGACACGAAAGCGCCGAAATTTTGGCACAAGCCAGCCAAGCCAACAACCCGAGTCTCTTGAAAGCCTTGCGTGACGCCAAAATTTCCCGTAGGCAATCGAGCATTCAACTCGAGAAAAATGGCATCAGGCGTAGCCTCGAACCCGTGACTGAAATGCACCCACGTTTAAATGCCTTGCGTCAAGCAACACGATCAGGCTTTACCAACACCTACCTGGCATAAGACCGTTCAGGTACAATCAAAGACATGAATTTAAGCTTGGTCGCCGAGGCAGAAACGGACATTCCATTTCTGCTTCAACTTTATGCCGACTCTCGAGCCGCCGAACTTGCCCCCGTGCCTTGGACGGAGGCGCAAAAACAACAATTTCTGAAAAGTCAA
>JANLWR010000088.1:0-14939 GCA_031364625.1 Deinococcales bacterium
CAGGAAGCTCGAGCCTCACAAACACCGAACGCCTTAAATGTCCGAACGGATTGGTTTAATTCCGAACTGCCCGTGCTTCGCGCACGGCACAACAACCCAGACCAAGCCGAGTTTGATGGCGCCAGCGTTTTTAACCAGAGCGACGCTCGAGCGCGGGACTTGGGAAAAACCTATGTCGCAGGGCGGGTCGCCAGTGGCTTAACCGCCAACGATGCCGCCAGCGCGATTGTTAACATTCAACACAAACGGGATCGCAACAATGCCTTAAAGGGTGTGCTCAGTGCGCTTCGACCTCAAGATTCGGATTATGCCAGAATCCAGCGCCTGGTCAGTGATAAAGAACAGAACCTCGAGCTTCAACGCCGTGCGACCGAAGAGGCGGTTACTCCGCAAGCCATGCAATTGGCTACGGACGAAGCCAACCCGAGTCAAGCCAATTCTGGGGTCTCCGAGAAAATCAAAGCCAAATTGGGCGCTGGAAGTCCACTTCCCGAACATGTGAGGTCGCAACTCGAGGCGGGACTGAACACAGATTTGTCCAAGGTTAGGGTGCATACCAATTCGGAGGCGGATACGCTCGCCAAATTGGTCAACGCAATTGCCTTTACCAGTGGTCAAGATATTTTCTTTCAAAGCGGCAAGTTTGAACCCAACACCAAAACGGGTTACGAACTGATCGCCCACGAAGTCACGCACACCGTGCAACAGGCGGGCGGTCAGGTCAAACCAGGCATCGACAGCGACCCCAGCCTCGAGACGGCGGCGCAAGATTCGGGCGCAAAACTGGCGGCAAATTTTGACCCCAACGCCAAAACATCCAAGCCAAAAATGAATCTGGCATCAAGCGCACCAAATTTAAGCACCGGCTCGAGTCAAGCCGCCGTGCAACGCCTGAGTGACACCAAGCAACTCGAGCAAACATTGCCATTGGCTGGCGGAAAACCCGAGCAAATTCCTGGTGGCAAAACGGATCAAAACCTTAAAATTTCGCAAGCGCCAATTCCCAGCGAAGCCAAAGTGGTCAACGAACAAAAACCGACCAATAAACCGAGCACACCAGCAAAAGCACCAGTCAAAGCCAAAGCACCAAAACGCACTTCTAAACTCAAAACGCCAAAAGCGGCTCGGGTCAAAGCAGGTCATCAAAAACTGCCAGCCGCGCTGGTCAAAAAACCAATCGCGCCAAAAGCCAACAAGCTCGAGTTTCTAGCGGACATCAAACCCAGCAAACAACCCGCTCCGACCGCGCTCAAAACCAATGTCAACACGCGCAACATTGCGTTTGCACCCATTCCCAACCTCGAGAAAACCGACCCAAGCGAAAAAGCCAAATTGCTCAAACAACAAGCCGACAGCACCAAAGCCGCCAACAGCACCTTGCAAAACTTGCGCACGCAAGCGCAGAGCCTCGAGCCTCACGGGGCAAAACTTTCGGCTCAGATTACCCAAGCCGCCAGCGTAGCCAAGAATCTTGTGACCCAAGCGGGCGCACAGCAAAAAGCTTTGGTCAACACGCAAATCAGTACCTTGATTAGCCAGGCGAAAAGCAAGGGTCAAGCCAGCATTACCAAAAACAACAGCGATGCCAAAGCCAAAATGGCGGCATTGCCAGGCATCACCAACAGCGCCAAACAAGCCATTAGCGCCGCGCATCAGCAACAAGTTCAGGCTTTAAAAACCAAACTCGAGGCTCAAAAAGCCCTGATTACCGCCAAGTACGACGCCAACAAAGGCAATTACGAAAAGGCGGCGCAAACGGCTGGCAGTGCCGCGAAAAGTGTGGCTGGCGTAAAAGCCGAAACTTGGCTTGCAGGCAAAACAGATGAGAGCTGGTGGGACAAAACCAAAAGCTACGCCGATTTTAGCGCAGGACCTCATCCGAACGATGTGCTTGACGCCAAAGCCGATGCCGACATTCAAACGGGGAGTGGTTACGCCGGTGGCGACGGCTACCCCAAAGTGGCGCTTGAAGCCTTCGAGGAATCCAAAAAAGGCATTGACCGCGATTTTGAAAACTTTAAAACCCAGATTCATGACCCCTTAAAAAAAGGTTTGGACAGCCAAAAAGACAATGCTTTAAAGCAGTTGCAAAGCAGCGAAACCAGCACAAAGCAACAAATCGAGCAAACCAGGGCGCAGATGGAAAGCGCCATGAAAGCGCAGTTGGACGGCGTGCTGCAACAACTGACTGGACAAAAAACCAGCCTCAGCGCCACGATTGACGCCGTCATCAAACAAAGTACCAACGGTATTGACGCGCAAAGCAGCAGCCAGATTAAAGGCGTACAAACTGCCCTTAAAACTGCCGCCACAGGCATTCAAAGCAGCATCAGCCAGCTCGAGTCTCAAATGAGCGGCAAGAATGCGCCCAAGCCCGAAGTGCTGAAAAGAATGCTTGGACAGATTGAACGGAGCATTGCCAGCACCGTCAAACAAACCCTGACGCAAACCAGCCAAAGTGCAAGTGCCAGCAGCAAAGAATTTAACAGCCTGGCGCAAAGCAGTATTGCAGGAATGCGCAGCAGCACCCAGCAGGGCATTCAAACCGCCAAGCAAAGCGAACAACAACTGATTCAAAGCCTGGCGCAACTGGTGCAAAGTGCCTCGAGCGCCTACAGCAAATTTCAGCAAACCCATAAAACGACCACTGCCAAAACCCAAGCCGACACGATAGCCGAATTCACCAAAATCCTGACCAGTTCAGACACCGCCTTCCAAGCCGCACTCGAGCAACTCGCCACGAGCCTCGAGAAGGCTGCCACTGACTACGGCACGGCATTGGTCGCGCACGCCAATGGACCAGATTTTGCGAGGGTTTTGACCACAGCCGAAGAGGAAGCCAAAGCCAAAGTTCAACCCCGTTGGAAGGGCTTATTAAAAATTCTTTTGATTATCGTGGTGATCGTGGTGATTGCCCTGGTAATTGGTCCAGCCGTGATTGGCGCGGTTGGCGCGTTCGCCGCAACGATGGGCGCGGGCGCTGCCGCAGGGGCTATCGGCGCGATTGTTGGCGGCGCTATCGTTGGTGCGTTGTCCGGTGCGGTCATTCAAATGGGCAACAACGCCATCGATGGTAAAGCCATTTTTGAGGGTGTGGGTCAAGCCGTGCTGATCGGTGCGATCAGCGGTGCGGTTGGTGGCGGGCTTGGCTTCGCCTTCTCGAGTGGTGCAAACGCTGCCGCAACATCATCAAAGGCATTCTTGCAAACTATTGGAACCAAAGCCAACAGTTTCGGGGGCAAAATGGTGTTGGATCAACTCAACGGTGTGGTCAGCGGTCAATTCTCGAGTCTACTGACCACGGGCAAATTCCAAGGTTTCAAAGAATTGCTACAAGACCCCAGCACCTGGATTGGTTTTGCGACCAGTGCTGCCACCACCAGAGGCGGCGGACCAACCAGAGTGAATACGGACACCCCCAATGCCCCGCGTATCGGCGCAGATGTAAACGTCCCTCGAGTCAATGTCGATGCACCCAGTGCGCCTCGAGTCAATGTCGATGCACCAAATACACGAGTCAATGCTGATGCGCCAAACGCACCACGGGTCAACACAGACGCGCCAAATGCGCCCAGGGTTGATGCTGACGCACCCAAACCCTCGAGGGTTGAGCGTTTTCAAAATCGGGTTGAAGGCGTTCAAAACAGATTTGCCAACGCGGGTGAGCAGGTTGGACAAACCGCAGGTTATAAAGTTGGTGATGTCACAGGCTTTAACAACGTCAAAGTACGCACCGAAGTCAACCCCAACCTCAATCCCGAACAGCAACGCGTTTCTGGCTTTGACGAGGGCAAAACCAAACTCGAGCTTGGTGAAGGCGCACACCCCAACGACGTTAAAATCCATGAAGATGTTGCCAAGCAAGTTCGGCAAGACAACAGCCCACTGAATAAAGCCAAAGAAAGAATCCTTGGCACAGAACGCGAAACCCCAGTCAACTCGAGAAAGTACGAACTCGAGTTTGAAGCCCAAAAACACGAGCGAATGGCGGCTTGGCGCGAACAAGAGGCAGCCAAATTACCAGAAGGTTCGCCTGAACGTGCCAAACTGCAACGCGAAGCGATTGATTTGCGTGCCAAAGCCAAAGGGTATGACCAACTTGGGCAAGAAGCCAGCACTCAAAAAGACAGTGGCGAAGGGGAAATCAATCGAGATCGGTACCCTCACCTGTCCGATGAGCAGTTCAAGTTTCATGAACAAGAAATTGCCAACGCCAAAACCAACAGCAGCGACAGGGCACTTTGGAAAGCACGTTATGAGCGTTTTAGGGAAAATTTTGAGGAAAACCCAAAGAATCGCGGTAAGACAGCCCCCACCCGAGAAGAATGGGAACCCGGTGCACGACAAATTGTTGAAAGCAAATTAAGAGGTAATGTCGAGGAAGAGGCTGGGTTGTCGAGCATTGGTGTGGATAACAACAATGCTAAAACCACGCGTTCTGGAGAGCCACGGAATGTGGTTCAAGAAAAAGTAACCCTTGAAGATGGAACTGAAGTTGGGGTCAGACCAGACGGTGTGACCGAAAACTTTATCCTTGATATCAAATCGATTGACCCAAAGGCAAAAGTTAAAACGTATTATTATGACGAACAGCTTCAGGGTGAAAAAGTATTGGCTGACCAGTCGTCAAGAGCCGATGGTCAAGGGTCGAAGAAACTTGGTGTGGTGCTTTCCAGTGAAAGCCCGGATGTGCGCCCAAGTGAACCACTTGCGAAAGAGTCCAGCGTCTTTAAAAGAAACCCAAAAACTGGTGAGTGGGATGCTTGGAATCCAAGGTTAAATGAGAGAAAAGGCGGTTGGGAACCCACAACTGTAGATGAAGTTGCGCGAACGGTGGGCAAAAGCGTAGATCATTTGAATGCCGAACAGCAGACTTTTAAGCCCGGCGAATCTCCAGAAACACCAGGCAACGATGGCATTTTGGCTGCCGCAAAGTTTCAAGAAGAACTCGGTCGTACAACCCAAATGATTGACCAACAGGTGAAATCTCAACCAGATTCACCACAAAAAACTCGAGCGCAAGAATTGATTAAAATGATTGAAACGCTTGACTTTAATTCACCACCAGATCAAGCCGTATTCTACTCGGGACGTTATCAAGACAAATCGAATCACGAACGCGCCGTTGCATACGCAGAACAAACTGGGGCAATGATTGTTGACAACACACCTGGCGGTAAATACCTGGCTTCGTTGGGCAATCTTTACGAATCAATTGGACCCGAATTGGCAGACGCCGTTTGGATGAAAGCTTCTCAGATGTACGCCAAAGGAACAACCGGTAAAATAACTTTGTTCGTGCAGGGTGCAAGCCCTGAACGGGTATTTTATAAAGTCGAAAAACCACTTCTGGACAGCAGTCCAGATGTTGACCAAAAACACATCGAAAAACTCTTGGAGTCAAAATAACCATGTCTGAAGTTCAATTGATCGGCAATCGTTGGGTTCGTGGTGATGATGCCTTTACCATCATTCGCCAAGATCGTTTTGTGCTCGAGTACCGCGAAGGCAATCACCGCGTCTTGATTGAGGTTGAACCAGGAATCCCAAACTTAGCTGTTTACGCTGAATCAATCAAAGCTTGGGAAATTCCTTTTGAAAACGAAACAATCAGTGAATCAGAACGTGAACGTATTTTAAGCAATATTCGTCGTTCTTTCGATGCCACAAATTATAGTTATACAATCGAGTAAAATAATGAATCAATTGCCTGATCTTGTTAAAATCAATATTTTTACCACAAAACGAATCCGCAACAGTACGGATATGAAAGCATTACTAGATATTCTCGAGTTTTTCCCTGAATTTACGCCTCAAAAATGGGGAAAAGATGGAAAACCAAAACGAGCCTATGCTCGAGATGAGATGATTACGATTTTTTTAACACCAAGTGGCGGGAATCTGTTTTTTCGGAATCAAAAACCAAAATATGAAGGTTCTTTTCCAACTTCAACCAGTGGAAAATTGACTTATTTTGATCTTGATGTTGAACCTAAGACTAAAGAGCATGTTCAGCGGGTATTTGAATTAGGCAATTTACTTGCCGAATTTTTTGAGCCTATATACGGTTCAGTCCATCCAATCTGGCGTTTGGGTACGCCAATATCACAAAAATTTAGTGAATCTGGCGGTATTTCTTTGGTCGAATTTGAAGATGGTGGTCCTCTAGGTGTTGCAGCAAGGAATTGGTTTGACCCTAAGTTAATAAAATTATTGTCTCGCAAGCCCTTTGAAGATTCTGGTGGAATTTTACGTTGGATGGATTATGGAGGATTGCAGTTGGATTTAATTCAAGACCCAGCCAGTGGCACATTCGAGAGCTTGGTTTCTAAACAAATAGAAATTACGAATAATCTGAAGAATCTGGATATTTTTGGGGATTATACAAAGATTTTATCAATTAAATCTGGTGAAAATTGGTCTAAGATATACAAATGAAATGAATAAACTGCCTGATCTTGTTAAAATCAACATATTTACCACAAAACGAATCCGCAACAGTGCGGACATGAAAGCATTGTTGGACATTCTCGAGTTTTTTCCTGAATTTACGCCTCAAAAATGGGGAAAAGATGGAAAACCAAAACAAGCTTATGTCCGAGATGAAATGATTGCTGATTTTTTAACGCCTGATGGTGGTGACTTGTTCTTTCGGAATCAAAAACCAAAATATGAAGGTTCATTCCCCACTTCGATAAGTGGTAAACTTGTTCACTTTGATCTTGATGTTAAACCTGAAACAAAAGAACATGTTCGACACATGTTTGAACTGGGCAATTTACTTGCCGAGTTTTTGAGCCTATATATGGCTCAGTTCATCCCATCTGGGAATCAGATAAACCAGAGTATAAAAAATATTCCATACCTGGCATTACGCCGCTTATTTATTCGCATCACTCGAGATACTTTCATAAACAGGCTCTTAAATTCGAGAAACCATTCAAAATGGGCTTTACTCTCCAGGAATACGGTAAAACGGAAACACCAGTGAACGCCTGTCGTGGGTGGCTTTGATTTCGTAATTGATATCGACCATCAACAAGCCATTGTTGGCGGGGTCGGGTTCGACCAAGACGGACACCAAACGAATCCGTGG
This sequence comes from Deinococcales bacterium, assembly GCA_031364625.1. Classification (GTDB taxonomy): domain Bacteria; phylum Deinococcota; class Deinococci; order Deinococcales; family JAAFIG01; genus JANXTZ01. The sequence continues at coordinate 7,097 of JANLWR010000088.1, forward strand.
TTCCCACATTTTCAGGGCTTCTTCGACGTAATAGGCTGCCAAACCGATCATCGTGGCGTCGGCGCTCGAGAAGATCAGGTCATGAATCTGACAACCAAAATCTGGACGCATGACGCGTTGCCCTTTGGGGGTCAGTAAAATCATTTGAATCGCTTGTTCAACGTCTTGTTCGTTGCGGGCGACGGCAATTCGACCTCGTGGGTCTACCCCAACCGGAAATGCCCATCCGACCCCCAAAAAGTCCCGTTCGCTCACAAAAACGCTCCCATCAAGCATGTGATTCTCGAGTTAACTTAACATGACCAAAGATGTGAGAATTCTTTCATCAATAATCTTGGCTTTTTTGCGTGTTGGACAGCATTTAATTGTACTGGTCGCAATACTCTCAGTTTGTTCAGAATTATACGATTAAACTGCAGAAGACTTTTATTTCATTTTAGGGAGGATATTACAGTGCCAGAGTATTTATCGCCAGGCGTTTTTATTGAAGAGGTCAGTACCGGTCCACGTCCTATCGAGGGTGTGGGAACAGCGATGGCGGGTTTTGTTGGTTTTGCCGACAATGGTCCGATCAATAAGCCCACGCTCATTACGTCGTGGGAACAATACGTCAAGGTTTTTGGCGCTCTCGAAGAGGGAGGCGTCCGCACTGGTTTTTCAAAGTACGGTTACTACCTCGGGCAGTCGATTTTTGGTTTTTTCTCCAACGGCGGACGGCGCTGTTATGTCACCCGGGTCAACCCTCAAATAACGGATTCCGATAAAAGCCCGGCTGCCCTCAAAGCGCTCGAGGCTCATGTGCCCTCACGTGCCAGCAAAGCCATGATGTCTTTAACCTTTCAAGCCAAGCAATCAACCTCGAGCGATATCAGCGTCGAAATTACGCCGCCCTCCAGCACCGATGCGGGCGAGGGCAGTTTTAACGTCAAGATTACCGTCGATAGCGTCGAAGAGTTTTTTGAGAACCTGGTGATTGGCAAACCACAAAAAGGTGCGAAAGCCACCAGCGTGGCTGAAGCCATTGCCAGTAGCAAAGTCGTTTCGGTGCTGGTTGAAGAAAAAGCCAGCGGAACGCTTGCCGAACGCGCCCCAGAAATTGGTGTGCACGTGATTAAAGCCTCGCAGTCGCTCGAGCTGATGCCAGTACAGTCAAACACGTTCATTGGCAATGTCGATGACCGCAGCGGTTTGGAGGGCATGGAAATTGCCGACGATGTCACCATGATCTGTGCGCCGGACATCATGTGGGCTTACGAAAACGGCAAAATAGACAAAGACGGTGTCAAAGCCGTGCAGCTTGCCATGATTACCCACTGCGAACGCCTGATGGACCGGGTGGCAATCATTGACCCATTGCCGAACATGACCCCGCAACAGGTCAAAAAATGGCGCGAAAAAGAATCCAATTTCGACTCGAGCTACGCCGCGCTGTATTACCCGTGGGTCAAAGTCAACGGACCCGACGGTAAACCCGTGGCAGTACCGCCGAGCGGTCACATGGCGGGCATCTGGTCGCGTTCGGACAACGAACGCGGCGTGCACAAAGCCCCAGCCAACGAGGTTGTGCGCGGGGCGCTCGAGCCGGTTTACGAAGTCACCAAAAACGAACAAGATACTTTAAATCCAACGGGCATCAACTGCATTCGGACTTTCACCGCACGTGGCGTGCGCGTCTGGGGGGCGCGTACCCTCTCGAGCGACCCGCAATGGCGTTACCTGAACGTGCGGCGCTTGTTCAATTACGTCGAAAAATCTTGCTTTAACGGCACGCAATGGGTGGTTTTTGAACCCAACAACCGTGATTTGTGGGAACGGATCAAACGCGATTTGACCGCCTTCATGAAGGGCGTTTGGCGCGACGGGGCATTGTTTGGATCAACCCCCGAAGAAGCATTCCGCATCACGGTGGACGACAACAACAACCCACCCGACGAACGGGATCGCGGCTTTTTAACGATTGACATTGCGCTCGCGCCAGTCAAGCCAGCCGAGTTTGTGCGAATGCGTTTCGGTCAGAAAATGCAGAGCGAATAAGACGCGTTCATCTTTTACTTGTCATTTCGGGGTATACTTTGCACGAATCGCTCGAGCCTTGCAATGTTGGGCAACCTCAGACCCGTATCGAAAAACGAATATGTTCGATTTTCATACCGTGGACTACGTTCGACCCTCATGTCTGGACAAACCTCGAGTCGTGATGAGCATTTGGTTTAAGGCACACCCACATTCTTTTAGGAGGTTTTATCATGGCTGACAAAGTTCCAGATATTGTCGTTGGTGCATATTGGCGAGTTGACGTTCAAGGCAAAGTCGTTGGCATTTTCTCGGGCTACGAGGGCGGTGGCAGCAAAAACAAATTGGTCGAACACCGCTACGTCAACGCCCAAGGGCAACCCATGATCAAGTACGAACCAGGTCCGCTCGAGTTGACACCGATTAAACTTTCACGCGGTTTGACTGGCAGCACAGAAATGCTCAAATGGCGCGAATTGGTCGAAAAAGGCAAAATTGTCGAAGCTCGAGTGAACGGTTCAGTGGTCATGCTCAACAATGACGGTTCCGAAGTTGCCCGTACCAATTACACCAACATGTGGCCATCAGAAATGACAACCTCCAAGCTCGACCCCAAAACGGGTGAAGCCGTGGTCGAAACCATCACCTTGGTTTATGAAGAGGTCACATACGTCCGTACGGGTACAACCCCTTCGTCATAAGCCACCAAGCAAAAGTTTCAATGCTCGAGCTGGCAATTGTTGTCCGCTCGAGCTTTTGCTTCTAAGGATTGTTTGTGTACAACACAGATTACGAATTCACGCTGCCAAAAGGTTTTGTGGACGAAGCGGGCAACCTGCATAACGTCGGTATCATGCGCCTCGCCACCACTTTAGATGAAATTGCGCCGCTGTCCGACGCTCGAGTGCAAGCCAACGAAGGTTATTTGGGCATCTTGTTGCTTTCTCGGGTTGTTACACGTCTTGGCGGGTTTGCACCCGTTCCAGTGGCGTTACTCGAGCGTTTATACGCCGCCGATTACGTGTTTTTGCAAGATTTGTACATTCAAATCAATTCTGGGGTGGGCAGTTTACAGGTTTTAAACCAGGGTTTGATCGAAACCGAATGCCCAAATTGTCAAGCCAGGTTTTTACTCGATTTGTCGATGCAACATTCTTAACGCCACTCTCGAGGATCACGGCTTAAAACATTCATTCAATTGCAAGTAACTCGAAGTATCACTAAGCATTAAACACGGATCAAAAACCATTGTGGCGATAACGGTTAAACACCTTAACTTCTTGACAAGATGCGAATCAAGACCGGCGCCAAGCACAAGTTTTGGGAGTTTCAATGCCAAATCAACCTCAAAATTCAGAGTCGAAACAATCACCCCAAAACGATCAAGAACTGATCGAAAAACTGGCGGAAAAAGTCTACCGACTGATGCTCGAGGATTTAAAACTTTCAAAATTGCGCGGTGACACGCGCCCCACCTCATTAAGGCGGTAATTTATGGCAAGATCGGCTGATGTGAGTCAAAAAAATCCTGGCATAGACAACGTGCGTGCCATTTCCAACAGCTTTTTTTACGTGCAAATCGCCAATTTTACGATTGCTTTTAAAGAAGTCAGCGGTTTGCAAATCGAAACCGAAGTCTTTGAATACCGCGAAGGTGGCGTCAACGATTACATTCACCGCCTGCCAGGACCAACCAAATCGGGCAACATCATCTTAAAACGAGGCATTGCCCCGACCCAAGAATTTATGGAATGGTACGAAAAAATTTTGGCGGGCAACATCGAATGCCACGACGTGATTATTTCCATGCACGAACTCGAGGTGCGCGACCCGATCATCAAATGGAAGGTGAATCAGGCGTGGCCATGCAAATGGTCAGGTCCCAACTTTGTCGCAGGCGATAACGTCGTTGCCGTCGAATCGCTCGAGTTGGCACACGCGGGTCTGGGGCGTGCGTGAAACAAGGCGTGCAACTGCTGCTCGAACGGGTGCGACGCCACCGTGCCTTTCCGCGCCTGGCAACCGCCAACGGTCAAAACCTGCAAGCGACCCTAAGTCCAGCCAACACTCCCGCGCCTTTGGGTTCGCGTCTCGAGTCGGTACGCTTTGTTCCAGTGCTTGCCGAAGCTTTAACTCCAAACGTTTCGAGGTTAGAAAATACCATTTTTGAACTCGAGCCAGGAAACGAAATGAACGCCATTGCTGAAAAGACTTCGCTCGAGTTTGAAGCTGCATTTTCGGGTCAATCATTGGCGACGGATTCAAGGCAATTTGATGAAAAAACTTTTGAGCAAATCCTCGAAACTTCACAGGGTTTTGAAAGCACCGAAATAGTTGAACCTAAAACCTCGAGCGAGAATCTGGTTTCTGAAATGCCAGGTGAACGCCTATTGGCGGAGAACACAAACCCAGCTCGAGTTGCTCAAGCCAGCGAAATTCCGAACGGCAGCCCAATCAACCAAGCGAAAAACCCTCAAGATTCTGGTATTCAAACTCGAGCACCACAAAACAATCAACCCGCAAATCAACAATCAACTGGCACGCCACAATCTCGAGAAACCCCGCTACCGACTTCAAGTCGTGCGAATCAAGAACCAAATTCAAACACAGCACAACCTCGAGAAACCCTGCGTTCAATTGCACGTCCAGAGCAAGAAAACTCGAGTGTTGAAAGCGTACAAACCGAATTGGCAACACCAGTTTTAAACCCAAATCTCGAGCAGGGCATTTCATTTTCTGATTCAAATCAAAACCAAGAGCCAAAATCAATGGCTGAAGAAATTTTAGTTTCGGCTGTTAACACTTTTTTGGAAACCCAAAATTTAACTCCAATTCAAATCAATCAAACCGAGAATGCTTCGGATGAATCGCGGCTCGAACCAGTCGTGCAAATTGAAGCCGCAGCTCGACCTGTGCGCAGTCCAAGCCGTTTGGAATCCACGCTCGAGGCATTGCGTCAATTTGATCCCAAAATCCAAAACGACGAAACCATGATGGATTTGCAACCCAGGCAACCAAATGCTCGAGCCGTAAAAACCATAAATGTTTCGCCGTCAAAATCCTCGAGTATCGCGCCGTTAAAAGCAGCCTCAAAAATACAAGCTTCAGCTCAAAAACCACTTGAATCAGACCTTGTAAAATCCCAAGTTCAAGCTGAAAATCAAAACACTGAGCCGATAATTGTCAATGGCACAAAACCACAAGCGCTTAACAATCAAAATCCAAGCACCGTACAAGCAAGGCTCGAGCCTCAAACGGTTACTCGAGCAAACCCTGTACTGTCAACTGAAGCTACATCCGCTCGAGATGGTACTGAAGTCGTTCAAACCGAAAATGTCAAAACTTTAAATGCTTCACTTGAAGCTGCTCAAACTGATCTCAGTCCATCTGTACCCGAACAATTTGGTTTTGAAAATCAAATCAATCCGTCTGACCTCGATCAAAATGAAAGTGCCGCTCTGCAAACAAATTCGCTAGAAACCAGTCAAGCCAAAACCAAAGAAACTCAGACTAAATTGCCACAAATAAATTCAACCAAACCAGAACCGAAACACGAACTTTCAAGCCTCGAGAGACCAGACAATCAAAGATCAATCGGAGATACTCGAGGGGACACGCCAATCTCGAGCCAACAAAGCAGTTTGGTATCGTTAGCCCAAGCACCACTGAGCGAAGAAGCACTCGAGCGTGCAGCCTATCAGCGTGCAGTGACCATGCGAGCCGAACGCGCCAAACGTGCGCTGGCAGCCAAAGAAGAACTCGAGCGCGACCCAACACTTGAACTGGAAACCACCGAAACATTAGCAACCCGCTCGAATGAACCACAACAAACGGCAGTGCCAGATAAAACACCATCGCTCGAGTCGCAAACCGAAGCTAAGATCATGCCAAGCATTGAGGCTGAACTTGAAAATCTAAAAACTCAAACTTCAGAAGTCGGCGCTTCGAGCCAAGGTCTAACCCCCGATTTGAAAGTTGCCTTTGAGACCACTGTGACTGAGCAATTTACAAACAATCTTGAAGCCTTGAAAGCAATCAGCAGTCCAAACATCACAGAATCTTTGAGCGAAATTCAACCTGCAAACTCGAGCGAAATTCAAAGTTTTAATTTGAATCAACCTTTGAGCGAACTTCAAACACCAAACCCGAGTGAAATTAAAAGGTTCAATTCGGATCAAGCACCCACCGAGTCGAGCGAAACCCAAACTTTAGATTTAAATCAATCTTTGGTTGAAAATATAGCTGAAATTCAATCAAATCAAACCCCAAACCCGAATCAAGCGCTTAAAACACCCAACCAAGACGTACCTGCCAGTTTTTTAAGCAACACCCAGGGGGTCAGCGTTTACAACCCTCAAAGACGGATTCAACGTGCCGCACCGACGCCTGCGCCCAAACCAAAACCCGAACCAACCGAGGCGCAAAAGCTGTTTGCCGACGCACCAGGAATGTCCGAACAAGAGGTTCTCGAGATCATCCGCAAAGCCTCGGGTCGCAGCCCAACGCCAAAAGACCAAAACCCAATCGTTCAATCCGAAAACATGCTTTTGCCCAACACTTCAAACCCAAATGCTGGAATCACCAGCAAGCCAAACGAAAGCCGTTTGATTGCCCAAACCAGTGCGGCATTGAGCAAAACAGCAGCCTTACCACAAACTCAAAACGCTCAGGCGCAAGCAACGCCAAAAGACCAAAACCAAAATTTACAACCAATAAACCAAGAGCCAAACGCTTCAAGCTCGAGCCTGGACTTTCAAAGTGATGCCATGTTGCCCAACGCAGAGAGCCAAACCAATGACGCCCTTGCCACGGCTTCCAATGCGCTCGATGCCCAGGGCAATAAAATTCATGTGTTTAACCCTCCAAACCGCCGGGTAGCCGTTCCAAAACCAAAGGTTGAAGCACCAAAAACTGAAGCTCAAAAACTTTTCGATGCGATAGAAAGCACCGAAACAGCCGACGAATTGTTCCAACGTGTTGTGAAAAACAGACTCAAACCAAGCGCAAACCTCGAGCCTCAAGAGCAGAATCAAACTCTAAATCCAGAAACCGCCACCTCGAGCGTTCAAGTATCAACACCAAGCGCCAATCAAGCCCTTTTGCCCAACCTGACAAACAGCAAACCCTCAAACTCGAGCGTTCAGGCAGCAAACACGTCATTCACTGGCAACCAACGTGTTCAACTGAGTCAAAATGCGACACGTTTTTTAAAACCCATTGTGGGCATTGACCCGAATGACGTGAAAATATACCGCGACCCGCAAAGTGAACGCCTGACCAAAGCCGCTCGAGCCGACGCTTTGACCTTGGGTGACACGGTTTTACTCTCGAGCGAACAAGCGCTCGAAAGCCCTGAAACGCTCGGTTTGATCGCCCACGAACTGACCCACGTTGTCCGCAACCGCCAAGCGCGATTTGTGCCGCCAGTGGCTCGAGGAAACAGCAGTTTGGCAGCCAGCGCTCAAGTCGGCAACGAGGAAGGACTGGCACTCGGCGTTGAAGCCTTTGCCCGTCAAGGCTGGAACAATTTCAATCAAACTACAGACCAAAATCCCCGCAACCAAACAACATCAAATCATGCCCAAACAAATCGCTCGAGTTATGGCAGCTTGCCCGCGCCAGCCGATTTGCCGCAGTGGTTTATTGAAGACCGAATGCCGCCTCAAGCAAGCCCACGACCCGCACCTCGAGCCAACAATCTTGCCAGGAGTGCGCCAAGTGAAAGTCCAGTCGTTCAACAAGCCCCCACGAATCAAGTCGCAGCCTCAATGGGCGCACAAGCTGCCTCGCAGGGACGAGACGTGCCGACGCCGCCACCAGCCGCAGGACC
>JANLWR010000103.1:0-4265 GCA_031364625.1 Deinococcales bacterium
CTTCGCCCAGCACACAGTCATCACCAATTTCCACACCGTCAAACTCGAGTTCGCAGTGACCCCCTGGCACAAAATGGTCAAGCGTTGGAATCAAACGCTTCAGCTTGATGCCTGGGGTGTCCATCGGCAGTAAAAAGATGGTCGCGCCGAGATCGGTCTCACCGTCAAATGCCCTGGTCAAGATCATGGTGAATGCCGCGCCATCAGCGCCGGAAATGAACCATTTCCCAGCCTCGAGCTGCCACTTGCCGTTTTTTCGTCTGGCGATGGATTTCAGCATCGACGGGTCTGAACCCGCACCGGGTGGCGGCTCGGTCATTGAAAAACATGAACGGGTTTGACCAGTCAGCAATGGCTCGAGAAACGTTTTTTGCTGCTCCAGGGTCGCCACGTGCGAGAGCAGGTGCATGTTGCCTTCGTCGGGGGCGCTGGCGTTCAGGGCTTGCGCTCCAAGCAAGCTTCTGCCCGATTCCTCGAGAATCACGGCTATTTCAGTCCATGAAAGTCCGAGTCCACCATACTTTTTAGGCATGTGTGGCAGGAATAAACCGGCGGTTTTGGCTTGGGTTTGAAGTTCGGATCGGATTTTGCTGATTTGAGTCATATCTGAAGTCAATTCTGGCTCTCGAGGGATGACGACGGTATTGACAAAATCGCGTGTGCGTTGACGCAATGCCTCGAGTTCTGGGGAGTAACTAAAGTCCATTTGATCTCCTTGATGTTGAAATCATACGCTGACTGGTAAAACATGACATTATGTGAAGTATTTCACGATTATTTTTTGTTGTGAATATATTATTGTAAAACTCGTCGATTGAACAATTACCAACTTAAACGACTTACATCGATACCAAACTTCAGCGTTTATAAACAGGTAGAATCCAAACAAACCGTGAGCGTTTCAACCTCAAAACTTTATTTGCTTGGAATGCCGCACTTAACGCGTCACAACCAACAAATTCGTATTGCCACCCGCAAGGGCATCGGTTTGTTGGCATTTCTGGCATTGGAGGGCGTACAGACTCGAGCACGACTGGCAACGGTTTTCTGGGGACAATTCGACGAAGCCAGGGGGCGCATGAACCTGCGCCGAGAACTACAACGCCTCAAAGACTTGGGGCTGCAAGAATTGCTTATTGTCACCAGCTCGAGCTTGCAATTGGTAGGTGAAGTCTGGTGTGATGTTAAAGCTTTTCAAGAGGCGGTTCTGAACGGCGATGCAATGGGAGCGGTCAAACTCTGGAATGGCACACTGCTCGAAGGTCTGGATGCCGAAGAAGACCTCGAGTTTGACACCTGGCTCGAGCAAAAACGCGGTGATTTTGAAGCCCAGCACTTGGATGCCTTGCATGTTCACGCCGCGCAGCTCGAAGCCAACCGCGACTTTCGACAAGCGCTGTCTATTCAGCAACAGATTCTTGCCAAGGACAACCTCAACGAAAGCGTTTATCAAGCGCTGATTCGTCTGTACGGGCAACTTGGAATGCGTGAACAGGCGCTAGCGACATTTTCTCAACTCGAGGATTTGTTGCGTGAGGAACTCGGATTGACGCCCTTGCCCGAAACGACGGCGCTGATCGAAAAGATCAGGTTGAACCCCAAACCAGTCGGTCAAACACCAACCCAGAACAGTCATGATTTATTTGATCCGCCTTTTGTCGGGCGCGACGACGTGATTGCTGAACTAAGTCAAAACCCGAGACGCATTCAACTTTTACTGGGCGAGCCTGGAGTTGGCAAAACCCGTCTGGCGACCGAGTTTCTAACCAGAGTTGGCAGTTTTGTTCGGATTCAAGGCAGGGAAGATTGGCGAGCGATCACGCTCGCGCCAATCACAACTGTTTTTCGAGAATACCTCGAGCAACTCGATTCCCTTACCAGCAGTGACAGGCTGGAGGTGGCACGGTTGCTGCCAGAAATCGACCCCAACAGCAAAAATCTCGAAGCACCATCACTCGAGGGTCGAACACGGTTTTTGCAAGCATTGGCAAACGCACTCGGCTTAATCATCGGCGGCGGCAGATTGCTAATCGATGACATGCACTGGCTCGACGAATCGAGCGTACAGGTGATCAGTTTGAGCCTGAATGCCACCAAAACACAAGCTCTCTTTACCGCTCGAGAATCCGAATTTGAAAAAGTGGATCACGTCAGGATCAGCGTCAACTCACTCGAGCGCCAAGGATTTTTAAGAAAAATATTTCTTCAGGCATGGGGCGAAATTGATGTCTTGGAACTGGTCAGAAACCTTTCAGGGTCACAGGAGGCAATCGAATTTTCTGAGCGATTATTTGACGCCACTGGAGGAAACCCGTTTTTTACGCTCGAGACCATTCGGCACTTGTTCGCCACTGGTTTTCTGGTGGTTAACCAAGGACTGTGGCAGGTCAGCCCCGAACAGGCAAATTATCAACAGTTGCCAATTCCCAACAGTTTAAAATCCATGATCTTGGAGCGCATTACACGCCTTGGAGCCGGAGTTCAACGCCTTTTGGAAGCAGCCAGCCTCAACGGGTCTGTATTTGACCTCTCAGACCTCGAGGGCGCGACCGCACTTGGTGAATGGGATGCCCTTGATGCGCTCGAGCAAAGCGTCGCGGCTCAATTGATTCACACCCAGGACACTGGTTACAGATTTAGCCATGATTTGGTCAGGCGAACCCTTGAGGACACAATTTTAAGTGATCGCAAAAGTCGTATTCACCGCAAACTGGCAAACAACGCCATGTCCAAAAACGCTTTACCAGAAAGGATCGCAGAGCATTTTGAAAAGGCTGGCGAAAGTCTTCAGGCTGTAGAGTACCGATATCTGGCTGCCGAACGGCTCGAGAAATTGAATTTGTCACAAGCGGCACGCGCTCAACTTGAAATGGCGCTGCGATTGATTGGTCAACCCAAGGGCGACGAACAATTGTGGCTGGTCAAAGTCTTGATGAAACTTGGCAATGTCAAACACGACTTGGCAGAGTACCAAGACGCCAAGTTGGAGTTTGAACAGGCGCTGGTGCTTGCCAAGTTGATCGACAATCCTGGCTTGCAATCCGAATGCCTTTCCGGACTGGCACGGATAGCGGGTGGACTCTCGAATTATGCCGAGGTGTTGCCAAGCTGTCAGGAATCACTGGCATTGGCACGCCTCAGTGGTGATCCAATTGTGACCGCTCGAGCATTGTACTGGCTCGGCAACACCGAATTTCAGTTGGGCAACACATTAAGCGCCACAAAACATTTGATCGAAAGCCTGAGTTTGCAACAAAAGGGCGGCGAACTTGACATGATAGCCACCACCAATATCTTGCTCGGTCGGGTGGCGACTTTCGAACAAAACCATTCCAAAGCCATCGAATACTACCGTGTGGCGCTCGAGTCAAACCGTAAAATTGGATATTTGAAAGGCACAGCGCTGTGCCTGACCGGGATTTCCTGGCGGGCTTTGGTGGTCAAAAACTTTGATGAAGCCGAAACTAGCGCCCGCGAAAGTTTAACTTTGTATCAACAACTCGGCGGACCGTGGTTGATTGCCAATGCCATGACCAACCTGGCACACGCTATGGCGGGCAAGGGTGAGTTGAGGGCAGCAAAACAACACTATGCTGGGGCGCTCGAGGGGTCAAAAGTCATTGGTGCGTACAATATTATCCTAGAGATCATGGTGGGGGTTGCCAAATTGCTCTTGAATTCCGATCAACTTCTTGCTGGGCAGTTGCTTGCACTTGCGATCCAGCACGAACGCAGTACCGCCGAAATCAAGGATTATGCCGCACCAGTGGTAGAAGCTTGGCTTGACGCCAGTCCTCAACATATTTCATTGCCCAATCAGATCGATTTTCAAGAAACACTTGAAAGAGTGCAGGAAATATTAACAAAAGACCTGCCTGACGCAACATTCATTCCAGGTCACGTTTAGGTCACGCCTGTTGTTCAAAATGGGTTTGATGCAACGAAATGAAACCACCAAAACCCCAACTGGCGATAATGATCGCTCGAGTGATTATCATATCCTGATCGAACAAAACCAAGATGTCTGGAACGCCAAACTTGAGGATTCCAGCACAGGCGAAACAGTTGAGTTCAATCGTCCCATCGACTTGGTGCGTTGGCTCGAGCGCCGTGCCAAAGTCGAAAAAATACAGCCAGGACTGGCATAAACCCAAGTCACGATTTGGTCACACTTGGCAATTAAACTGCCTTTATCAGTTATTGAAGGGGGACAACATGAAAAAGACATCGTATCTGAAACGAGCCGCCAAACGCTTTCTCGAGGG
>JANLWR010000108.1:0-6958 GCA_031364625.1 Deinococcales bacterium
CGAAGATTCTCGAGCCGCACAACGCGGCGGGATTTACGCAGACCGGGTCACGCCCAGTGCCGTACGGGTGGCAAATCAATTCGTAAAACTCGCTCGAGAACATAATTTTGACCCCGCACACTTGGCGTTATTGTGGGTCAAAGACCAACCAGGCATCACCGCGCCGATCATTGGACCCAAAAACCTATCGCAACTCGAGCATCTCTTGCCAGTCCTGGAGATGAATTTGCCAGACGAAATTCGGCTTGCCTGCGACGGTATTGTGCCACCAGGCAGTGCCGCCGCGAACTTTTTCAACTCGAGCGGTTGGATGAAAATGCAACTCGAGTTTGGAACTTGAGTCTCGAGCCACAAATTTTTGTTAGATTCGAACCATGACCTTACGCTATCAAGCAGAACGTGCTGAATTTGAAGCGAAATTTGCAGAGTATTCAATCGTAGAAAATTCGCTCGAGATTCACCAGTCACCTTCGGGCAAGTACACGCTCGAGACTCAAAAATACTCGAGGGGCGAAGGCACTTGGATGTACTCTCGAGGACTTGTGAGACGCAATTCGGATCAGTTTTTGCTTGCCGATGTAAGGCGCAATTACGGTGTTTTCTGGCACGCTTGGGTGCAACACCCAAACGGTCACGAATACCTGCTGTGCGGCGAGGATTACCAGGGTTACAACATCATTTGTTTGGAATCAGGCGAAAACCAATTTCATTATCCAGACGAGGCGTTTGAGGGCACTGGATTTTGTTGGGCAGCAGTCCAGCCCTCGCCCGACGGCTTAACCTTGGCGGTTGAAGGTTGTTACTGGGCTTGTCCTTACGACTTGGTGTTTTACGATTTTGCCGACCCAAGCAAACTTCCTTTGCTCGAGTTAACCCGCATCGAAGAATATTTTGATGTGGCGGGTTGGGACGGCAATAGAACGTTTCATTACGCGATGGGCGAGTCAAAATCTGAACGTCAACCTGCCGTTTGGCATCATCCAGCTTGAAACTCGAGCTTTGACCGTAAATGACAAAAGCGAACCCAGACTGGGTTCGCTTTTCCAATTGCGAATTGCTATTTGTTCATGATGTGGATACTTTGCTTGTGCGTGGCTTCCGCAACCTCACCCATGAGTTCGGCAAGCGTTGGGTGCGGGTGAATCGTCAGGGCAATGTCGCCCACGGTGGCTGCCATCTCGAGCGCCAAGCACGCCTCGCCAATGATATCGCTGGCGTTTGGTCCAACGATGTGAACGGCAAGCACCAAATCGGTTTCGGCGTCGGCAATCATTTTGATCGTGCCTTCAGTTGAACCCAGCGTTAAAGCACGACCCAAAGCGGCGAGCGGGAATTTACCAATTTTCAGGTTGAAGCCTTTCGCCTCGAGTTCGGTTTGCGTCGGTCCAACCCAGGCAATCTCTGGGCTGGTGTAAACCACGCCAGGCACTGCCACGGCATCGTTGACAGACTTTTTACTCGCGCAGCGTTCGGCAGCCACCAAGCCGTCTTTCATGGCTTTGTGCGCCAGCCAGATTCCGTGCACAACATCACCAATCGCGTAAATTCCTGGCACGTTCGTCTCGAGCGTCTGCGGGTTGATGTCCACTTCGCCACGTTCGGTCAGTTTGACGCCGATTTCCTCGAGTCCCAATCCTTTTCCTTTGGCGTGACGACCCACGGCGCTGATCACGCGGTCAAAAATTTCGACCCGTTTTTCTTTGGTCTCGAGATTCTCGAGTTCGACGTGAAGCCCATCGGCTTTCTTTTCAAAACCGTTCGCGCCCGTTTTTGTAAAGATTTTAATGCCCTGTTTTTTATAACTTTTTGCGGCAATACCCACGATTTCCGTATCTGCACCAGCAATGATGCTCGGCAGTGGTTCGATCACCGTCACGTCGCTGCCCAGACGGTTGTAAATCGTGGCAAACTCCATGCCGATCACGCCGCCGCCAATGCACAACACCCGTGCGGGTACGGTTTCAGGAATCACCAAACCGCTGGTGGAATCGACAATGTCGTAACCATCGACAGGAAATGTTTTTAAGTGGTTGATGCCGCCACCCGCCGCGACAATGCAATTTGCAAACTCGAGCGTCGTCTCGCCGTCTTTGGTTTTGACGGTTGCCGAATTTTTGCCCGTCAGCCTCGCCTCACCCTCGAGCATGGTGACATTATTGCCTTTTAACAGGCTCGAGACGCCGCTGGTAAGTTTCTTAACCATTCCTTCGCGGTATTTGTTGACGGCTTTTAAGTCCAGGTTCATCTCGAGGATGTTCAAGCCAAAATCTTTACCGTGTTTGGCGTTGTAAATTTCTTGTCCAACGTGAAGCAGCGCTTTGGTCGGGATACAACCGACGTTCAAACACACGCCGCCCCAGAATTCTTTTTCGGCAATCGCCACCTTCAAACCAAGTTGCGCCGCCCGAATGGCGGCGTGATAGCCGCCAGGTCCTGCACCGATCACAAACACGTCGTATTTCATGAAGCCTCCAAAAGTTACGGCTCGGGAGAGCCGATTGATTTTGAACAGTCTACCGCTCGGGATGCGGTGGTGTTTGTATCAGGGGAATCTCGAGCTTTAACGCCCGAATATGCTCAGGGTTGGTGCGACAACAGCCACCAATCATGTTCGCACCCGCCTCAAACCAAGCTCGAGCGTCACTGGCGAAGCTTTGACATGTTTCCTCGCCGCTCCAGCGCTTGAGGGTCGCGTTGTAGGTTTCACCAGAGTTTGGGTAAACCACAATCGGTTTTTGGGTGAAGCCTCGAGCCGACCGTATCAAATCGGCAATAAATTGCGGCGCGGTACAGTTGATGCCCACCGCCACCACCTGCGGGAAATTCTCGAGCGCTCGCACGCACTCGGCAAAGGTTTCGCCGTTGTTGACATACACGCCGTCCTTGGCACTGAAACTGATCCAGGCTGTTATGCCAGGAAACTCCTTGAGCAATTTTGCCAACGCGGTTGCCTCGAGCAGACTGGGAATGGTTTCACAGGCTAAGATGTCTGCGCCAGAAGCCGCCAAGACCGCCATGCGCGGACGATGAAAGGCCATCAACTCCAGTTCGGTCAGACCATAATCGCCACGGTATTCCGAACCGTCCGCCAGAAACGCGCCGTAAGGACCGACCGAAGCCGCCACAAACGGTTTTACTCGCCCGACACGGTTTTCAGGATTATCCCAGAACGCATCTCGAGCCTCAAGCGCAAGTTTTACTGAAAGCTGCATCAAATCTGCCGCCTGATTTTGGGTCAAACCGCGCCGCGCAAAACCTTCAAAGGTTGCCTGATAACTCGCCGTGATCGCACAATCGGCTCCCGCCGCAAAATAATCGGCATGAACTTGCCGAATCAATTCTGGCGTCTCGAGCAAGACCCGCGCCGACCAGAGCGGATCGTTCAGATCACAACCGCGCCGCTCGAGTTCGGTGGCGAGCGCTCCGTCCAGAATCACAACGTTTTGAGACTCGAGGATGCTGGAAATAGGATTGAGCATGAAACACGATACCAGCCTTTGAGAATCGGGTTCAATCAAAATCCAGGGTTTCTTGAGCCTGAATTGGCTGTTTTGGATGTACTTTGAGCAGGTTTTCTTGAGGTTTGAGCGGTTCATAAGGCATTTTCGGCATCCAAAATCGACAGGCACGCGCCTTTTACAGATTTCAGAACCCTTGACGAGCCTGAAGGTGCGTGATACCATCTCGTTCGCTTTTGTGGGTGGTTAGCTCAGTTGGTTAGAGCATCCCGCTGATAACGTGAAGGTCCCCGGTTCGAGTCCGGGACCACCCACCACGACAACCGCACCGTTTTGGTGCGGTTTTTGTTTTACCAGGCTTGCCTCTCGAGTTCGGTTTTTATTTGAACCAAGGTTTTTTCAAGCGCGTCATATACTCATGCAAATGGAACAAGAAACCTGGTATTTAGAATTAATTGGAGAGGCTGGCAGTCATAAATTTTACGAAGTGGTGCTCGAGAACACCCAATTAAACATTCGTCATGGACGGATTGGCGATACAGGTCAAACGCAAACGAAAAGTTTTTCCAACGCAGAAGAAGCTCAAGCAGATGCGGAAAAGCGGCTTCGTGAAAAGCGCAAAAAGGGTTACGCCGATGCTGTTTTGGGAGAACGCGAGAAAAAAGCCGTGCCTACAAAACGAACCTTTCCCAAATTTCAAATCATTGGTTTTACAGAAGTTTTTGAACCGATTACCAAACCGATCACTAAATTTGGTGGTCAACCTGTTTGGTTGGAAGAACCCAGATGGGCAATCTGCCCTGGTAATGGGCAAAAAATTCCGTTCTTATGTCAAATTGAATTGGTCAGCGAACTATTCAGAGAAATTCAACCAAAAGTTGCCTATATTTTTCATGGAGGCAATCCAGATGGTTCGGAATCTGGATGGTTAACAGATCATGGTGATACTGCCATTGTGCTTCAACCTGGAAATTTGGTCTTTTATCAAGACATAGGGATAAGTACACATTTTGTAATCGAGGCAAGCGGTCCAACACTTCAAAGCATCACGCAGTTTATCAATGGAGAGTATATTAGTCGAGACGTTGAATATTTACCAATTTTTAAACCAGGCAAAGATCAAGCTTATGCAAATGAAGAGAATTTCGAAGAATTAACAGAAGAACAATCAGAAGCATTTATGGGTCATAAATTGGGGGGAAGTCCTTTTATTTGGTATGACTGGCTTATGCCAGAAGGTGGTCAATCAGAATGGAATCTCTTATTACAAATGGAATCCACAGACCAAACCCAAACTGAAACTCCATTTGGTGTGTATTATGGCGATGGCGGGTGTGGTTGGTGGTTTATTTCGCAGGATGGAATGAAAATAGAATACCGTGAGATGTGTGGTTAAAACCAAACAGCACGATCAAATTCTTCTTTAAGGTCTTGGTACATGCTCGAGAGAAACCGTAACGGCTGCGCAAGCGTGGTGATGGTTTGCGCGTGGTCGAGGCTGGGATACTCGAGGTATTTCACAACTTCGTGGGCATCTTGGAGTTTTTGCACGAAACTTCTGGCTTGATTCACGGGCAGAATCTGATCTTGCGCCCCGTGAACAATCAAAAATGGTGGTTCGTCACCGTCAACAAATCGAATCGGTTGCGTCTGGGGGTAGGTGCTGGGATTGCCGAAAACGTCTCGCAAATCGTCGGATAAAAACCCGGCGTGCTCGACGCGGCTCGAGTCGTAAAAATCGTAACCGCCAGAAAAGCACAGCGCCAATTTGATGTCGCTTGGTTTTAAACCCACCCGCTCGAGATAGCGCCTGTCCGTGGCGAGCATGGCGGTTAAGTACGCGCCCGCCGAATGACCCGCAACCACCAAATTCTTGGGATCAACTCCAAAACGTTTTGCGTGATCTACAGCCCAACGCACCACCAACGCGGCATCCTCGAGATAGCTTGGAAAGGTGAAATCTGGGTTTAAACGGTAATCGTAAAGAACCGTCACAAAGCCAAGGCTGGCAAATGCCTCGCCTGCAAAACCGTATTCGTCTTTGTTGCCGTCTTTAAACCCCCCGCCGTAGCCAAAAACCAGTATTCCTCTGGCAAGTTTTTTGGGAACGTACACGTCCAGCACTTGCCGCAAGTAACTGCCATAACGAAAATTCTCGAGTTTGGTGACGTGCTCCATGTTGGTGGAACTCGAGAGCACTGAAAGCCAGTTTCCAGCTTCAGATTTGGATTGGTTGATTGGCGCACAGGCACTCAGAAATACCAGCAACAACGAAATCCACCACATGAATGGCATTCTGACGCTTCTTGATGATGGCATCAAACGGTTCAGGTGAAATCGGGAATCTCGAGCAGCAGCGCCTCGAGTTTTTTGTTTGTGTCGGCGTCCACGTCAAGCAGTGGCGCTCGAGGATAACCCGCGTGCAAGCCCAGAATTCGCATGACGGCTTTTAAACCGGACACGCCAAAATCGCGGGTGACGGCGTAAGACATCGGATTGCTGCGGCGTTGAATCTCCAGGGCGCTGGTTAAATCGCCAGCGTTGAAGGCTTTTAAGAGTGCGCCAAAGGCTTTGGGAATCACGTTCGCGGCTGCCAGAATTGCGCCCTGAGCGCCAACCGAAAGCGCTGGCAAGAGCGTCGGCGCGTTACCCGTAAGCGTGTTAAAACTTGCGGGAGTCAGGCGCAAGATTTCGGTCAAATTCATCACATCGCCGCTCGAGTCTTTGACGCCCTGCACGTTCGGGTGCTGCGCGATTTTGCCCATCCAGGCGGGTGAGTGAGCGATGCCTGTGACTTGCGGAATGTTATAAACGTATACTGGTAAGCTCGAGGCGTCCGCAACAGCTTTAAAATGCGTCTCGAGCGTGCTTGGCGTCATCGAGCCTTTGTTGTAAAACGGGGCGATCACCAGCGCGGCATCGCCTCCGACGGTGGCGGCAACTCGAGCGCGTTCTATCGTGGCTCGGGTACTTTCTGCCCCAGCGCCAACGATCATGGGTTTGCTGCTCGGGATGGCTTCACGTGCCGCTTCGAGCACCCGCAGTCGTTCGGCTTCCTCGAGATACGGCACTTCTCCGTTCGAGCCGAGAATCAAAAACCCGTCCACATGAGGCTCGAGTTGTACGATCAGTTTTTGCAGGCTGTCCGTGTCCAGATCACCGTTTGGTTTGAAAGGCGTTGGCACGGGCGGAATGATTCCTTTGAACATAATTTAGAGTTTACCAAGTTTTAACCTCCAACCACAGGGTTTGTTAGACTAAAAAATGCTCAATCGCCGAAATTTTATGGCTCAGGTCGGAATTCTTGCCTCAGGCAGCGTTTTAGGCTCGAGTAACGCGCTCGAACCCACCCTTGCCAGAGATTTAAAATCTGAAACTCGAGCGCCAGATTTTCGGATTGCGCATTTGACCGACATGCACGTGATGCCCGACGGGGCGTTGTCGTTTAACGCCCAAGCTGGGTTTATCAAAGCGCTCGAGCACAGCCAGAATTTAAGTCG
>JANLWR010000118.1:0-11778 GCA_031364625.1 Deinococcales bacterium
CGCTCGGCGCGGCAATCGGCACGCCCGCCGCGCGAATCAAAGCCTGAGCCACCTTGTGCGACGGCACGCGCACCGCCACCGTGTTGCCGCCACCCGTCACCTCGAGCGGCACACTCGAGCCGCGCGGCAAGACCAGGGTCAACGCCCCGGGCCAGAAACTTTCGGACAACGCATCAATTTGCCGCTCGAGCACCCGCATGGCTGAGACGGTGGTCAGCATTTCCACCTCGAGCGGGCTGGCAACATGCAAAATCAGTGGGTCGGTACTGGGACGGCGTTTGGCTTCAAAAATGCGTCTGACCGCCGTTGCCGACAAGCCATGAGCGCCCAAACCGTACACGGTTTCGGTTGGGAACGCGACCAGACCACCCGTTTGAATCATGCGTGCCGCCTCGAGCACGACATCAAATTCGGGTTGGTCTGGGTTGACTTTTAAAACTTTGGTCATGAATACCTTATTTTAACGTTACTTTTTGCGCCCTGCGGTCAAAACCGTTGTCAATGCCACAAAACCAGCTTCGTCACCGCTCGCCAGAAGCGCCGCCTGTTCTGTCCAAGTGCTTAAACTGGCGGGTTTTCGCAAGCTTGCTTCGCTCAGGATTTTCTCGAGCTTGGCGGGTTTGGCTTTGCTCAGTTGCGTAAATGTCATGATGCCCGCATCGGTCAAAGCGCTGGCAAATTTCGGTCCGATGCCTTCGATCCGCTCGAGGTTGTCAGGTGTTTTGGGGTTCGAGGATTTTGTGGTTTTGGAGGTACTCGAGGGTTTTGTCACAGTCTTTTTTGGTTTGGGTTTGCTGGGAGAGGGCGCAGCAAGCGGCGCCCCTACAATTTTTTGGGGTTTGGCGGTACTCAAGGTTTTTGTTGTTGTCTTTTTGGATTGGGGTTTTGGGTCAGGTGCAATGGCTACAATTTTTTTGGATTCGCTCGAGGTTTTTGTCAAAGTCTTTTTTGGTGCTGGGTCAGGCGCAATGCTTTGTGTCCTTGCGGTTTTTGTTGCGGTCTTGGCGGTTTTACCAGCAACCGTCTTGGCTCGAGCCACCTTTTTGACGCCCATCAAAAGCTCGAGTTTGTACCCTGCTTTTTTCGCGTCATTTTTGAGCTTGGTGGCGAGTTTGGTCAATTCTTTTTCAGTGCCTAAAAATGCAGCAATCTCGAGTGCATCATCGAGTGTTCGCTCGAGTTGAACTTGTCCCAAATAGGTCGTGCCTTCGTAAGTATTCATGCCAAGGGCGGTGCTGGCGTCAGAATCGGCAGTCCAGGCACTCAGCAGTCCCTCGAGCGTGCTGGGTTTAATCAGACTGTCTTGGGTTGAGACCAAGAATTTTAGTCGTTGCACGGCATTCCAGGCTTCATCTTGACTCGAGCCGAGGTCGGTAAACGTGCGCTCAATGCTGGCGGCGAGCAAGTATTCGCTAAGCCAAACTCGAGATTGGGCGGGTGTGATTGCCAGGTCCTTGGTCAGAATCCAGGCGATGGTCATGTTGGAAGGTTTTTTGAGTTTCTCGAGGTTTGATCGCACGGTTTTGGCGTATTTCGTGCCGTCCAAATCCGAGCCAGCAAAGACTTCAATGCCGTCTGTTAGTGCTTTGGCTTTCATCTCGAGTTCGCCGTAAAAGAGTTTTGTTGGTTTGTTCATTAAAGCTTTGAAGGTTGCCGCGTTCATCAGGGCGTTCCAGGGGGTCAGAATCGGCTCGAGGTACAATTCGCGTGTGGCTTGCTCGATGCTGTACACGCCGCGCCCACCGAGCATCTGCGCGACTTTTTGATACCGTCCGTCCGCATCAAACACTTCACGCCAGTCCAGCAGCACAGCCCTGGCGTAAGCCCCAAGCTCGAGCTTTAAGCCTTGATCGCTGATGTTGGCGGCGTTGCGAATAAATTCTTGGTTGCTGACCAAATCGCGGTAGATCAAAAAATGTTGCGGACCGGTATTTGCGCCCAAAGCCTGTTGCAAGCTGATCTTTTGGCGTCGTCCAGTCTGCCCATGATGCACCGCGCCCGAAACGTGGCGGCTCGAGTTGTTAAACACCACCAATGCCTTCTCGAGTCCGACGCGGTTGCTGTAAGCGTAGACCTCGTGTCCGAAGTCGAACAGCGCAAAGTTTTGGGTATCGGCGAACAAGTATCGTTTTTTCAGCAGTGGGAAAATCTGGCTGTAATGGTAATCGATCAAACCTTTGTCCGGAATTTCGTCGTAGTAAGCGCGGCGGTATTCCATGCCGTACTTTTCGGTGAAACCTTCAATTTGCCCGTGACCGAGCATCGGCAGCCCTGGCAAGGTTGCCATGAGGGTCGCCACGCCAAAGTATTTATCGCTTTTACCAAATTGTTCTGCCGCCGTTTTCTCGTCGGGGTTGTTCATGAAATTGACAAAACGTTTTAAAATCTCGGGTTCAAACTCGAGCGTGTTTTTGATGATCTCGAGGTATTCGCCGTTCTTTTCGTCGCGCAGCATGTTCATGAAGGCGCTGTTGTAAACGCGGTGCATTCCTAAAGTTCGGACAAAATAGCCCTCCATCATCCAGAACGCCTCGGCAAGCAAGAGGGTGTCTGGGGCTTCGACGGCGCACCTGTCCACAACCTCGCGCCAAAACTCGAGCGGCACGAGGGCGTCAAAGTCGGCTTTGCTCATGCCAAATTCTGCCCTGGACGCCACGCCCTCGTTGCTGCCAGGTTCGGGAAACCAGAGGCGTTGAACGTGTTTTTTGGCGAGCGTCATGGCGGCATCGAAACGAATCACCGGAAATTGCTTGGCGACGTGCAGAATGGTCTGGATGATGGCTTCGCGCACATCGGCGCGGGTGTAATCGAGTTGCGCGGTGTCGTTCCAGGGCAAACCCGTGCCGTCGTTGCCGTGATAGATGTACCGCGTTTCATTCGTATAACGGTTGGTGCGCTTGAAGACCACCGCCGCGTCGGAATGGTCGTAATAATGATCCTCGAGTTTGATTTCGACGTTTGCATCGCGGCTGAGGTCGCCCGAATTGAACGTGTAACCAGGGTAGGGACTGTAGGGCAGTTGAATGAACCATTCTGGATGCTCGAGCACCCAACGTCCGTCGATGCCAACATGATTTGGAACCATGTCGGATGCCAGACGAATGCCTCGAGTCCAGGCTCGAGCGCGCAGGTTATTGACGGCATCGTCGCCGCCAAGGTCGTGGGCGGTGCTGTAATCGTACAGACTGTAGGCGCTGGCAACCGCGTCGGAGTTGCCCATGCGTTGCTTGATTTCTTTGCTGGCAAAGCTGCGTTCCCACAAGCCGATCAGCCACAAACCCGTCACGCCGTAAGATTTTAAAAGCTCGAGTTCTTCGTCTGGCACTTGGTCGAGCGTGGCAATGTGACGTTGGTATTTTTTGGAGAGTTGATCGAGCCAGACAAAGGCGTTCTTGGCGATCAGCACCAAGTTCGGCATCCATTCGCGGTCAAGCGTGAAGTTCTCGGGTTCATCTTCCAAACCTCGAGATTCGAGTTTGCGCACGTCCACCCGACCACCAAAACCACCTGCAAAACCGCCGCCCACCTGAGCGGCATTCATGGCGTTGATGCCGCGACCCTCTTCGGAAATCAAGTCTAAACTCGAGACGAGACGAAGGCGCATTCTGCCCAGACGCTCCGCCCGAGCGCCCGAGAACACGCCACCAAAACGCGTCAGCAGCATTTTCAGTTGTTCCTCGAGCGAACCTGGATGGTTGAGGGCTGGGGCGCGAAGGGTACGCCATAAACTCAGACCGCCCGCCAGTTCAAACGGAGCTTGCGCCTCGAAAAAAGTTTCCAAACTCGAGATGATGCTTGGGTAGGCAGTACTGGTTTTAAGGCTGGCATCGTCGAACAAGTCGTTAAATGGTATGAAGGCGGGGTTGGCATTTTCAAGCCAGAGCATCAGCATTTCCTCGAGCATGACCTCGCGGTTGGAACGCTCGTCGCTGCTTCCTGCCAAATACGCCTCGAGTTTGATTTCTTTGGTAAACACTGCCAGAGGCGGAAAGCGCCCTCCAAACTCGAGCAGCGCGGCATTGACCCGGCTTGCACCGATTTGACTTTCAAGAAGAGCCAACGCCTGTTGCCACAATTTTGGGTTGTGCCGCAAACGGTACTCTTCGACCAAGGCGTGCATGACCTCGTCGATTAGACCCATCGCGTTGACATCGCCCGCCCGCACGCCGCGAGCTGGGTTTTTGGCGTTCAGTTTGGCGGCAAACGCTCTGGCTGCCGCGAAGTTGGCAAACACGACATTTCCCGAACTCGAGAATAAATCAAGATCAAAATCGTATTCTTCACGCGCTGTACGTGAAACATGAAATTCAAACTTTCCCCTGCTCGGGTGGTGTGTCATGTGAGCCTCCTTGATGTCTGGAAACGATACCAGTCCGAGACAATTCCTGTACACCACCGCCCATCACCCGCAAAACGATTGCGACATTAGAAACCATGCCCCAAACAATCTATTGGCGTCTTTACGTCGCAAGGGCGCAGCAAGCAGCGCCCCTACAGGACATGATTTTTCGTAGGGGTGCTGCTTGCTGCGCCTTTCAGAATACGGAAAATCTGCAAAAATGTACGAGATTATTAATCTTTAGGTTTTCAATCAGTCAATTTGGAACATCTTAATTTGGACTTGGTACAGAAAAACCGAATTCATTCCCAGAACCCGTAAACCGTCCCCAAGTGCTGCCGCCCCAAGCTTGCACAATGGTTTTCAGAATATACAAACCCATGCCCGAGCCGCTCGAGTCAACGCCACGTTTTTTGGCATCGAAAATATTCTGGTAATTCTCGAGTTGCCGCCCAAAATCAGTGACTTTCAACAACACAAAATGATTCTCGAGCGTGGCTGTTAATTGAATTTCGCCAGGGTTTGGACCGTGCCGGGCGGCATTCTCGAGTAGGTTAAGTAAGGCTTGAACGAGTTTGTCGGGGTCGCAACGCACCAACAGGTCTTCGCCAGAAACACTGACCCTCACGCCGCGCCGCTCAAATTCTTCGAGCGTTAACCGCACCACCCGTTCGATTACCTCAGACAACACAAAAGTCCGTTCGGCTTGCGGACGAAAACCAACCGTCAAATCTTCGCTCAGGCGCACCAGGCGTTCAATCTCGAGCAGGCTGAGTTCGAGAAAGCGTTTGCGGGTGTCTAGTACGGCGCTGCTGGGGTTGGTTTCCATGACCAGCAACGCCTCGAGCAAACCCTTGACCGCCGTGACTGGCGTGCGAAACTCGTGGGAGAGCACCGCCATGACCTCACGCAGTTCGCGTTCGCGCTGGCGAATAAAGGTCACGTCCTCCAGAATCAACGTGCCCGCTTTGGCTCGGGCGACCAGGGTTTTGCCCGCCAACTCGAGTTCGGTTTCGCCGTCGTTCAACAAAAGTTGCTCGAGTTTGTAATTGCGTAACACTTCGATTGCCCTAAAACTCCGAAAACGTTCGAGTTTGACCCCAAAAAGTTCACTGGCGACCGTGTTTAAAAAACGCAATTCACCTTTTTCAAAAACCAGCACGGCATCGCGCACCACATCGAGGCTGGCATCCAAACTCATGCCTGAACCCGCATTCGGTAGCCTTTGCCGCGTACCGTCTCGAGAAATTTGGATTGTTCCAAGGTTTCGTTCAAACGCTGGCGCAATTGCGTGATGTGCTGATCGACGGTGCGTTCCGTGCCAGCAAAATCCAGACCCCAGACTTTATCTAAGAGTTCCTGACGCGAGAACACCCGTCCGACGTTGGCAGCCAGAAACCTGAGCAAATCAAATTCGCGCCGTGTCAACTCGAGTTTCAGACCGTCCAAAAACGCTTCGGCATCCGAGGTGCGCACCTCGAGCGCACCAAGTTTCAAGACCGCCTCTTGAGGTTTGCTGCGCCGCAGCAACGCCCGAACCCGAGCCAGCAATTCGGGCGAACTGAACGGCTTGGTCAGGTAATCGTCCGCGCCCGAATCCAGCCCTTCGACACGGTCAACCTCAGAAGCTCGAGCGGTCAGCATCAGCACTGGCAGACCCGAGAAACTGCTTTCCCGAAGACGTTTGAGCCATTTCAGACCAGGCTGGTCGGGCAGCATCCAGTCAAGCACCACCACATCGACACCAGGCAACCAATCCCAAGCCTCCAAAGCGCTCGCCGTTGCCCGCACGGTAAACCCCGCATGCTCGAGGTGAAAACGTAAGGCTTCACGCACCGCCAGTTCGTCCTCGACCAGCAAGACCGTTGCCCTCACTTACAATCCCTGAGAGAATTTCACGTACGCCTCGAGTTTTTGGAGTGCCGTTCCAGATTTTAGAATCTCGAGCGCCAGCACCGCCGCGTTTTTCAGGCTGTCCGCACCGCCAGCCGTGTAAATCGCGCCAGCCGCGTTTGCCGCCACCGCATCACGTTGCGCGGTTGTGCCAGCGCCGCCCAGCACCGCCCGCACGATGACTGCGTTTTCGGCGGCATTGCCACCCAACAACAATTCTGGCGCGTGCCGCATCAGTCCCAAATCTTCAGGCTCGAGGCTGTACTCGAGAATTTCACCGTTTCTGAGTTCACTCACACTGGTTGTTCCCGCCACGCTGATGTCATCGTAACGGCTGCCATTCGGCGCTGTGCCGTGCACCAACATTGCGCCCGTCGTTCCCAAATTACGCAACACCTCCACCATCGGACGCAACAACTCTGGTCTTGGAACGCCCAACAATTGATGCGTTGCCCAGGCAGGATTGGTGAGCGGTCCCAAAATGTTAAAGACCGTCGGCACACCCAATTCGGCACGTACAGGCGCAGCAAACCGCATCGCAGGATGATGATTCCGAGCGAACAAAAACGCAATTCCAATGGTATCAATCGACTCGCCAAGCTGTTCTGGCGTCATCTCGAGCCTCACACCGATGGCTTCAAACAAATCTGCACTGCCCGACTTGCGTGTGGCGGTACGATTACCGTGCTTTGCCACCCGCAAACCACTCGCCGCGACCACAAACGCCGCCGCCGTCGAAATGTTAAACACCGACACGCCCGACCCACCCGCGCCGCAGGTGTCCACCAAAACCCCAGGTTTAACATGCACCCGCACCGCCCGTTCACGCATGGCTTTGGCAAAACCCGTGATTTCCGCCACCGTTTCACCCCGCACCCTGAGCGCCGTCAAAACCGCCGCCATCTGAATCGGCGTCAGGTCGCCGTCGAGTTGCGCGAACATCCATTCTTGCGCCTCAAATTCGGAAAGCGATTTGCTCGAGAGTAAACGGTTCAGATCAACGCCCATATAGACCCGAGTTTAAGTGAGGAGAGCGCAATTAGCAATGAACCGCAACCGCTGACCGCTCGAGAATTATTCGTGCTGGGTTGATCTGAAGGCTCGGGTTCTCAAATCACGATACTCGAGTTTCGAGGGTTGCCAACGCGCCAAGAACACGCGCCCCGATCCTCGACGATGACGTTTACCTGCGCATCCTCGAGCAAAGTGAAACGGGACTGGCTCGTGACACCCAGATCACAGTCTTGCCCGAAAATATGTTTGACCTGCGGCAACTCTCAGTCTTTCAAAAACACGTCAATTTTTCGTACGTCAGGGATTTACAAAGCAAAATCAAGCAGCACAACACCTCAGAAGACACCTTAGACTCTACCGCTCGAGTATGGAAAGCGCGAAGCTTGACTTTGGTTAGAATTCCCCGCCTTCGCTGGCTTTGGGTTCACGTTTAAAACGCTGGGTTCTGCCCGCCTCGACCCGCACAATTTGATCGGCGGGTTCGACCAGGGCAGGACGGTGGGTAATCACAATAATGGTTCTTGAACCTTTGAGCCGCCACAACAAATCGACCACCCGATGCTCGCGTTCTTGGTCAAGCGTGGCGGTGGGTTCATCCAAAATTAAGACTTCGCTGTCTGCCAAGAGCGCCCGAATCAAACCCAGCATTTGGCGCTCGCCACTCGAGAGTCGGTACGGGCTGTCACCGCCAATCAGCGTGTCCAAACCTTCGGGCAGGCGCTTGATGACCCCATCAAACCCAACCTGGGCAATCAAATATTCCATCTGCTCGAGTTTGGGTTCGCGTCCCATAAAAAGGTTGTCTTTGACCGAAGCATCAAAGACTGGAACTTCTTGACGCAAATAGACAATTCGTCTGCGCAAAGTCTCGAGGTTAATCTGGGAAAACGGCACTCCATCCCACAACAGCCGTCCACTGAGCGGTTCAAACATGCGCGTCATGATGGACGCCAAAGTGCTTTTGCCAGCACCGTTCTCGCCCAGAATGACCGTGTAACTGCCACGCAGAATCTCGAGGTTGATGTCATGCAAAATCAGTCGTTCGGGCAGGTAGCCAAAATGGACTTTCTCGAGCCGTATGCCCGTTTTTAATGGCGCAAGGTGTTCGGCTTGATCGACAACAGGTTCGGGGCTTAACTCGAGCATCTCGAGCAAGCGATCAGAGGCAACAATCCCTTCCTGCAGGCTTTGAATATTGTCCACAATTTGCGAGATCGAACTCATGGTTCGCAGCACCAAGGCATACGCCGCCACCAGTTGTCCAGTGCTCAGGCTCGATTGCAACACCTGGGTCGCACCAAACCACAGCACGATCATGGCACTTAAGCTCTCCAGAAGACCAATGCTGAGGTCGCTCTGATTTGAGAGCACCGTGCCGCGCCAAGAAAGTTTAAGGTAATCATCGATTTGCTGTTCGACTTTTTTGGTCGCCCAATCTTGCGCCCCAAAAGTTTTTAACGTCCAAAGCCCCTCGAGGTTGCCCAGCAAAGCACTCTGCATCTGACCCTCTTTGCGCCGTGTTTCGCGGGTGTTCATTTGAAACTTTGGAGCCAGCCAGACCAGATAAATCACTTGGAACGGCACGGTTAACAACGCCACAAGCGCCAATTTAAAATTGTAAGTCAACAACAACAACAGGCTTAAAACCAAACTGAGCAACGTAGCCGGAAAGCGCAACAACAATGTCGAGAGCACCGAACGCACCCGACTGAGGTCCGAAAATCGGGTTACCAGATCACCGACCAGCCGTGTTTCATGAATTCGCATTGGCAGATGCATCAGATGCTCGAGGTACATCAGTCTCAGTCGTCTGTTAAGACCTATCGAAAGCCGTGAAGAAAGTAAATTCCGAAGCGCCCCAAAGCCTGCCTGCAAGACCGAAACACTTAAAATACCGAGCAAGACAAATTTCAAAATATTTTCTTGACGCTTCTCGAGCACCCGATCAAACAAGATCTGGGTTAAAAGCGGCGCACCCAAGTTCAGTAGGGTCACAACCAACATCACAGCCGCAACTTGAAACAGCACCACCCGAAAATGCTGATAATGCCGAAAATGCGACACCAAACCAAGCATTCCGCGCTGCCCCAAAAAACGCCCCGTTTGGAAATCTTCACTTGGCTCGAGCCACAAAGCTTTGCCTGTCCATTTTTGATTGAATTCGTCGGTGGAAACCCAAACGTGTCCCACCGCCGGATCGAGAATCCGAACCCGTGATGCCACGATTTTCTCGAGCACCACATAATGGTTGTTTTCCCAGTGCAATAAAACTGGAAGATCCAATTGACGCAATTCTGACAGGCTTGCCGCAAAACCGGTGGCTTTTAAACCAAGCGCTTCGGCAGCCCGTTTTAAACCGAGCAAGGTCGTACCGGACTGGGTTGTGCCTGCCAGATCACGCAGGCGGTACAACGGCTCGAGCCGCCCGAAATGCATCAGGATCATTGCCAGTGCCGCAGGTCCGCAATCGGTGGCATCAACTTGTCGAACAACACGCATGAAAGTCTTTGGCTCCGCATCTGAAAAGGTTCAATGCCAGGTTATACCAAGAAAAACCTCCGACACCAAAGGTCATCGGAGGTTTAGATTCTGATGGTTTAAACGCTTTACGGAATACTGACTGGTATTATTGGACCGCAGCCGCAACCGCCGCCTGAACTATTGCCGCTCGAGCTATTGCCACCGCAACCGCCGCTCGAGCTGTTTCCGCCCGATTGAGCCTTATTCTTCTTCTTAGCGCCTTTTTTGCCGCCACCACTGACCTCGAGCATTTGGTTCTGGCTGAGTTCCTGCAAGTTCAAATTTCCCAGCTTCATATTCCACCTCTTTCTTAATACTGTCCCCACACTTCATATTATCCAACAGAGCTTTCGGAATACTTACAGATTTTACATGCTGACGCCTCAGGATTGTAGCCTCGAGTATACACAAAAATCCTCAAAATGCAAATCCAGACCGTGAGAGACACTATATTCAAGTATAGTTAAATTAAATTTCAACCAAAAATCTCGAGCGGCACAAGCAAAATGCTGACACGGAGAAAACCCCGACAAAACCAAAAGAGAACCACCAAACGGACAGCCCCGCGATCACCCCCCAGCCTTGTCTTTAGAATAGAATGCAACACATGCCAAACGTCCCCCAGAACAGGATTTCATGAGCGATACCACCTTTGAAGCACGCGCTCCTATTCTGGACGATTACATTTACCTGCGCGGTTATCCACCGATGGATGACTTTATTTCATTTGTCAAAAGCAACGACTTTGAGCAAAAAGACTCGAGAAGCCTTGCCGAAGAATGGCGCAATGCCAACGACCATATTCGTTCTCTCGAGCAAACCGAAGCTGGAATTGCCAGCAAGACCCAAATCATGCCACTGTCCGAATCGTTGTTTGGCTTGCGCGACCAGGCACTGGCAGACCCGGTGGTACAACGCACTTTTGATATTGTGGACATCGACGTTGGCATTGTTGATTTAAGGCAGTTGTCGGTTTTTCAAAAACACGTTAATTTTTCGTACGTCAGGGATTTGCAAACCAAAATCGGTCAACACAACACCCCAGAAGACACCTTCAAATTTTGCTTGCTCGAACCGCCAGCACCGATTGTGAAATTTTCCAAGGTGGCACAAAACGGTTATGTTTTCGTTTCACCCTCAAACGACTTGCGCTTTCTGGGGTCCATGCTGCTCGAGCCGCATCAGGTCACAGGGCATCAATTGCCCGGGCGTGCCGCTGGCGTGATTGGCTTGGTGGCTGGACCTGGCGCAAACTGTTTGGCGGTCACATCATTTGAAGGACGTTTGATTTTGAACAACGGTACGCACCGCGCCGCCGCGTTGCTCGCCAGTGGCATCACCCATGTCCCAGCGATTGTTCAACACTGCACAAGACCCGAAGAACTCGAGGCGTTGTTTTCGAGTGGCACGTTTGAAAAAATTAAAACCTACCTCGAGCTGCCCCGCCCACCCATGTTCAAAGATTATTTTGATCCCGTTTTGGCAAGAAACCTCAAAATGCCCCGCAAATTAACCCAAGTGAAATTGACTTTCGGTTGGGAAAGCATTGAAATTCCGGTGGTTTGAGCTGGCTATCTCGAGATACCTGCCGATCAACCTAACAACGAATCTCGAGAATCTTTGGGCAGATTTTTGGTTTTGGAATCTGACTCGAGATTGAATACCGAATGTTCTGTTTTGATTCTTTCAGAATGAACTTGAATGCAGAACCTCATCGCAAGGTTTTGACTTAAGCCATGACCACCTGCGCGAACTTGAGTGGTTGTTGGTCGCTGTTCATCGGGTTGAACTCGGGCAAGGCAGACCAAGTGCTGCGCTCGGAGGGGCAGGGCGTTCCGACGGGTGGCAAGATCACGCTTTCTTTGGATTGAAAAGCTTTGAGGCGCTTTGCCTCGAGCGAGACCACACCCGTCACGCGCACCACAGGATTTTCTGGGTCAAGCCAGGGGCGACTGACCACACTGCGACCACAACGCACCGCGCCAACCTGTTTGCCGTTTGGCAGAACAATC
>JANLWR010000186.1:0-9581 GCA_031364625.1 Deinococcales bacterium
TGGGGTCAATCTCGCCCTCGATCTTGATGATGACGCCAGGAATGGTGTTGGGCGCACTTCTGGCAAAACCGAACAGACCGAGCACGGTCAACATCAGCAGAAAGATCGGTTTGAGTTTCATATGCTTATTCTACGAGAGAAACGGCAAAAACGTTCCATCTCGAGCCACAATTAGAAACATCCCCCAGTTTGATTTGGGGGATAAAATTAGAAACTTTAACGCTCGAGTATTACAGCAAACCCACGTCGCGTAACAATTTCAGGGTGTTGTCAATGTCAACCAGCTTTTCAAAATCGATTTTTGGACTGCGTTTGATCGCCTCAGACAGTGGCAACAAGGTTTTTGGCAGCGTAAAACCGCCCACCACTGGGTACTCGAGAATCGTTTTGGTGGTGAGTTGTTGGGTTTTGGTGCTGAGTAAATACTCGAGGAATTTGGTGGCGACAACACTGTTCTTGCTGGTTTTCAGAATGCCCGCACCCGTCACAAGCTCGAGGTTGCCGACATCGCCCGCTTTGAAGTAATGCGTGCCGACCAGGTTGGGTTGTGGGGCGGTTGGCTTTTCTTTCTCCTCATCAACGCCTTCAAATTCGCCCTCGCGCACGCCAGCAATGATTTTTTGAATGTAGTAATGGTTGGTCAGTGCCACGTCGATTTCGCCCGCCCGCATGGCGTCAAGCATGGCGGTGTTGCTGGGGTAGGCTTTAGGCTCAAGCCTTTTCATGTCCAACAACCAGGTTTTGGTTTTGGTCTCACCGTAGACGCTGCGCATGGCGGTGACAAAATCTTGGAAACTCGAGTAGACGGGCGTCCAACCGATGCGTCCCTTAAATTTGGTTAGTGTGGTCATCTCGAGTACGGTTTGCGGCAGTTCAGTATTTTTAACGGTTTTTGGGTTGAAAGCGACCACGCGAAAACGTGCCGAGAGCGGCGTCCAAAGTCCACTTTTGGGGACAAATTCGGCGGGGCGTTTTAGGATACCGGCTGGCAATTTGGCGAACAAGCCCTTTTTGGCGGCGTTGACCAGCGTTCCTGCCGTATTGACCCAGTACACATCGGCGGGGCTGCGTGCGCCCTCTTCCTCGAGTGTGGCAAACAGTGCAGCGTCGGTGGCGTAACGAATTTTTACGTCGATGCCAGTGTCTTTCTTAAACTGCTGAACGATTGGATCGACCAATCCCGATGAGCGCCCCGAGTAGACGGTCAGGCTTTGGGTGGCGGCTTGGCTGGATGTGGCGACCAGAGCTGAAAAGGCAATGACGCTCGAACTGAGCGCAACAATGATGGTTTTGTGCATGATTCCTCCAAGAATGATGCTCGAGTTTGACTCGAGAAACTTGACTAATCCTACTGATTCAGTCGGAATTCGTCAAGAGACTCTTCAAGGTGTTATCAAGTCATTTGAGAACGCCCTCAAAGCACAAAACGCGAGGTCAAACGAGGGAAACCCTCGACGGCGACCAAACCCAGCAGCAAATACCGCAGGTACGAAACCCAAGCCAAATGACGAATGGTTTCGGGAATCAAAGCCGAAGCAAAATACACGCCAAACACCAAAACCAAACCAACCACCGCCACCAAAACCCGAGAAACCCAGGTTTTAGGCACGTCAAAATCACCACTCGAGATCAGGAATGCCACCGCCACACCCAGTGAACGCGCAATGTCCGTGCTGGCAAAAAACGCAATCACCAAACCCACCACAACCGCAATGATTTTCGCCGTCAGATTCAAAACAGGAATCTCGAGCCGTGTGGCAACAATACTGATCAATAAACCAATACCAAGTCCAATCAGCACATCCTGAGCGAAATGAACCCCCAAATAAACCCTCGAGACGGCGATCAAAAGCGTTACGACAATCAAAATACCAATCAACCAAGTTTTAGGGTGTTTGTCGGCTAAAAACCCAGAGATAAATGCCGCATTTTGGGCGTGACCACTGGGCATCGCGCCACCACCGGCGGTTGCCATCGCTTTGACGCTTGCCAGACCGGGCGCAATGGCGAACGGGCGTGGCGTGTTGAACAGCATTTTTAAACCAGAATTGAGCGCAAAATTAAGCCCAAACCATAGTCCCAACTGCCGCCCAAGCCTTGGTGAAACCAACCACGAATACAACGCCAACAAAACAATGTAGGCATTTTCAGAGCCGAGATTCGTGATGAACAACATCAGGTTCTCGAGCGAACCATTGCCGCGAACAAACAAAATGGTTTCCATATCAAAAAAGCTTAACCCGCCCAGCAGCCTTAAGGAATGTTGACCAACTCGGGATAAGTCAGGGTTGGTCGGCGCAAGACATTGTCCACCCGAATCCCAGACTCCAGATAGACAAACAGGGCGTACTGACCCGCTTTGGGAAAGGCGAAACTCGAGCTGACCGAACCCAAACCCAGTTTGTTGCCACTTGGATGATTGTGCTTGAAGTACGACCAGTCGGTTGCCAAAATGAACTGATGCACATCGTAATCGCCCCAACCGACGGGTTGATTGTCGAGCAACGTGTTCCACTCAAACTGAGAGGACTTTCCAGCCGCTCGAAGCTCGAGCGTCCCTGGTTTGAGGCTCAATCGTTTCAGCCAATCGGTATCTTCGGTGGCTTCGGTCAATTCCAGACCGACAGAAAAAACTTGCACGAACGCGGGATTGTCGTGCTCGTGACCGCCACCGCCCGTAATCTCGAGAATCAAATCGTACGTTCCTGTCAACATGGCTGGCAACTCGAGTTCGTAACTGCCGCGCTGGATTTGTTCGGGGTACTGAAAATACAAGTTCTTGAAATCTTTACTGACAAAGTACGTGTGAACAATCCCAGCATAAGGTCGTGAGTCACGCAAGACCCGCAGCTCGAGGCTGGATTTATCGCCCTCAACTCGCATTTTCGCCACCACGGTAAAACCATTTTGTTCACGAATGACCGGATCGCTGACTTGCGCCTTCAGATTGGATTTTTGTGCCGCCAACGCACTTTGCGAGTTCAAGAACGTCATTGCCACCAAGCCAGCAACAACCACGCAAAGGCTCAACATTCGGATTCTCGAGCTTGATCTCATGCCGTATTAAACCGCAAAACCATGAGAGCAAGCCTGGGTATAAACTGTAGCCAGAGGTGCAAATCATGGGAGTCATCGCAAACATTTTGGTAGCTGTCGTCGCGCTCGAGCATACTTTGTTTTTGATTCTCGAGATGTTTTTATGGCAATCGCCGACGGCGGCACGGGCATTTAACTTGACGCCCGATTTTGCCACGGCGACCAAAGCGATGGCAGCCAATCAAGGTTTGTACAACGGTTTTCTGGCGGCTGGTTTGATCTGGGGCTTGCTGCTGGGCGCTGCGGGTTTTGATGTCAAAATCTTTTTCTTGGCTTGCGTGATCGTCGCCGGTATTTTTGGTGCCGTTACGGTCAGTCCACGAATTTTCTTTGTTCAAGCGATTCCTGCCGCATTCGCCATGTTGTTCGTGTTTTTGTCAAAATGAATCAGATTTCAGGTGCAATTCTGGCGGGCGGTCGCTCGAGCCGCTTTGGTAAGGATAAAGCCCTGGTAGTTTGGCACGAAAAAACGCTGCTCGAACATGTTGCTGCCGCGCTAGAGGGATGCTGTGAGCGTTTTATTGTTGGTGGAAACCTCGAGCGTTACGGTTTTCTAAACTTGCCCGTTTACCCAGACCTCGAAAATTATCCTGGAAGTTTGTACGGTTTGGCTCGAGCGCTCGAACTCGCAAGTTTTCCTCGAGTTGCCATCAGTGCCTGCGACACGCCGAATTTAACCAGAAATTATTGGGAATTTATGGCGAATTTTTCAGATTTTGAGATTGTGATTCCAGAAAATGCGGACGGTTTGCTCGAGCCGCTGGCTGCGATTTATAGCAAAAATTGTTTCGCGCACGTCAAAGCTGCGCTCGAGGCAGGAAATTTGAAAATGACAGCTTGGTTTGAAAGGGCGCAACAATTTGAAAGGGCGCAGCAAGCAGCGCCCCTACGGGTTCGGGTCGTGACATGGGCAGAACTCGAGCCGCATTTCAAACCTAATTTGTTTTTGAATGCGAACACCCCAAAAGACTTACTCGGCTGATGGCTTGGTGGCATCTGGTTTTTCTGCCACCTCGAGATTCTCGCTGGTGTCATGGTTGCCAATGATTTCCACGTTCTGTTCATCGAAAAAGACGCCGATCTTTGTACCACGCCCAGATTTTCCACCACTGTACTGCTCAAATTCGGGTTCGGACTCGAGCCAACGCCGGGCAAAAAACAACAGCAATTCTCGAGCGAAAAACATAAAGGTCAACAAACCAAAGGCATCGACCTTTAAGCGAAAAATCGTGACAAAAAACAAAACGCCGACAATCACCGCATCTGAAACGGCTGCCAACGCCCGAGTCCAAATTTCAAAAGTGCGTTCATCCATTTTGTCTTGTTCGGCAAACAGCGTGACCAGCATTGCACCTGCAACCCAAAGGTAAGCAATGTTTTGACTGAAGGCAAACCCAGCAATGGCGACACTTGCCGTCAGCACCAGAATTTGAGGCGTCATCAGTCGGTCACTGAGGTTGCGAACATCAACATCGATGTCAACACTGCTTTTGCCGTCTATACCACGCCGTACAAAACGCCGTGCCAGTGCGGTTGGTGAAACAACCAGCAACACCGACGGCAGCGTTATGGCTCGGAGTAGAAAAAAAATGACGAGGTAAACATTTGCCGCAAACAAAAGCAAACCAAAAATAAAACTCATGTGGTTTTCTCCTCGAGAAAGATTTCTTCGATTTGTTGATTAAAAAGCCGTGCCAATTTAAACGCTAACGGCAAACTCGGGTCGTATTTCCCAGTCTCGAGCGCGTTGACGGTCTGACGGCTGACCCCAAGTTCGTCTGCCAGGTCGGCTTGCGACCAGCGTTTGATCGCTCGGAGTTCTCGGATACGGTTTTCCATCAGGTAACAGCGATTCCTTTGTCTTGCGCCCAAACTCGAGCGGCGGCGATGCGTTTTTCGATTGAGGGGTGGTCGTGCAACCAGAATTCGACCCAGGCGGGCGGGTTTGGGTCTGACAGGTTTTCTTTGGCGAGGCTGCGAAATGCGGCTTCAAAGGCGACCGGGTTTTGGGTGATCTCGAGCGCAAATTTATCGGCGGCGTACTCGGCGGCTCGGGTGTTGGCGTTGGTGATGAGGCTGAACAATTGCCCGACAATCGTTGCCACAAAAAAGAACACGGGCAGCGTGGCAATGTCGCTCGAGCCGCGCAAGCCTCCTTGCAGACCGATGCTTGAGAATGCCAAGTACGCAAGCGCAATGATGATGGCAAAATTTAACCATGCCAGCGCCAGACCTTTGTACAAATCCTTGTGGACTTTATGCCCAATTTCGTGTGCCAGCACAACTTCAATGCCTTCGGGCTGCATACTTGCCATGAGGGTATCCGAAATTAAAACTTCCGAACCGAAACCGTCTGGAATCAGTGCAGCATTGCCTTGTTTGGTTTTTTCGCCAAACAACCATCGGCTGGTTTTGGTCAGTTTCACGCCACTGGCATCAAAAATCTTTTTAACCCGAGCTTCCAATTCTGGATTCTCGAGCGGTGCACTTTTAAAACGCATTTTGGCAAGGAACGGACTGATAAACAAAATAACCGCAAAAAACACGGTCACACCAGCCATTGCCACCGGAAACCAGGCGGTTGGGAATGCTTTAAACGCAGCGTAAAGTCCAAACATCAAGACCCCGAAAATGGCGCTTGAGGTGGCAGTTTCTTTGATGTTATCAAGCAGCCAGCCCGAAAACTGTTGTTTTAACAGACCGTACTTTTTGCCGCTCAAAAAACCAAAATAATAAGAGATTGGAAATTCTACGAGGCTCGAGATTACAAAAAATACAACAATGAACAAGATTCTCGAGATGAAATCGGTGTCGCCGCCAAGAGCGTCACGAAGGGCGCTCGAGAGACCGCCGTAGACCCAAACCAAGAAGAAAACGAATGCCAGAACCAGCCCTAAAATGCTCGAGATCACGTTTTCTTGCTCCCTGGCACGGGCTTTTGCCAGGTCGTCACCAGTTAAAATTGCAGGTTGTGGGTGGTCAGTGTTTGTCATGCGTCTATTCTTTCAGAAACCGCTTGGGTTATGCGAGTTTCTCGAGGATAATGTCAGTGTTGCCTTGCCAGACCGTTGCGGCGTGATACGGTGCAAATCCAAGTTCGATATTGATTTTAAGCATCGCGGCGTTGTCGTTGGCATTGCCTGTTCTGACAAATTTGGCGTCTAAGTTCATGGCAAGCATTTCTTTAAGGTTTGCGGCTTTCAGCCAGCGCCCCAAACCAAGATTTCGATGTTCAGGATTCACACCGGTAGCTTGCTGGGTCACGATGCTGGCACGCGTTGGATGCCACTCGAGTTCGCTGTATCCCGCAAATTCGCCAGTGCTTCGGTGTTTGACATAACTGATGACACGTTTGCCACCAGAGCCAAATTTGACTTTTTCCATGTCACGAATGACTTGGGGCGAGAGGTGTTCGTCTTCCATCTCGAGGTCGCCTTTGGGTTGCGTGTTCATGACATCCATCAATTTGGCAAAGGCTACAACTTCGCCCTCGGGAATTGCAGCGTCCCAAGTGCCAAGCAGGTAATCTGAAGCTCGAGTTTCGCCCGTTTTGATCCAGTCCTCGAGCATTCCAGATTCGAGTTTGGCAACCTCGAGTTGGCTGACTTTGGTTTCCATGCCACGACCAAAACCGTAACGCTCGAGAAAGCTTTCGCCTGCCGAGATTTTGTCATGACTGATGGCAAGCAACAAGCTGCGATTTGCGTCTTTTGCGGTGTCGCAAACCTCTTTGAGAATCGTTTTCCCCAAGCCTTTGTTGCGGTGTTCTGGCAGAATCTGAACGTTTAATTGCGCCACGTGTTGGTTGTCTGGTAGATGCGCAACCTGCATATTGGCATAACCGATGGCGGCGTTGTTTTCCCGAGCCAGCCAGATGTGAACTTCGACAAAATCGGGCATGTTCTTAAATTCTTGAATTCTTACTTCGGCTTGACTCGGTGGGTCGTCTGGGTGTGTCTCTTTGCGCAATTCATTGGCAAGCGCAGTGAATTCACGGATTTCGGCTTCGGTTATGGTTTTTGCCGTGTGATGTTCAAGCTTAAACATGTTTTTGCACCGCAGCTTTCACTGAAAACTCGAGGCTGCCGATGGTCAATGCGGACAGCTCGAGCAGCATGGTTCGAGCAGCAATTTTAAGCGTATTGAAGTGCTGACGACGGATTGCACCGAGTGCATTTTGAATTGCTGCTTCACGGCGAAATTGTTCAAGTTTCTGGCTGGTTTCTAGACTGTTCATGGGATTCCCTTTCGACTGCCCTCGAATCTCGAGGTGTCAATGTTGCTTGACATTAATGTAAACCCAGCTTGGCTTTTTGTCAAGCTCACTTGTCAAAATGTCATTTTTACTTGACATGCTCGGGTGTCATGGGTCAGGGTTTGGAAGGTGGGACTAAGGCACACCGCAATCCGAATGTGAAGCCAAGTTTAGGGTTGCAAAGGTTTTATGACTTGTATCAAGGTTGGTCGTTACTCAGTGATCGAGATGTGTGCCAACCGTCGAATCCCTTAGAGGAACGGCGCGTCGTGAAAGCGCAAGGCTAACAAATGCGATGACCAGCGCGGCAACAATCAGAATCGTTGCGACTGCAAATGTGATCCGCATACCGTTAGCAACAGCCTCGGGATATGTTGTTTGTATGCCAATCGTTGCCGATCCGAGCGCGAACACAGCGCCCATAACAGATACACCAGTGATAAGCCCGAGATTGCGCGATAGGTTGAGCATGCCAGAAGTAACCCCCCGCTGGTCTGGGCGGATATTCGTCATGATGGCGGTGTTATTGGCTGTCTGGAACATCGCATAGCCGACTGTGATCACCACGATTGGGACGACGTAGCCAGGAATGCCAGCGACGCTTGGCATCAAGGAAAGTATCACGCAACCAGCAGCTATTCCGATCAGTCCAAAAATGGTCAAACGTTGTGCGCCAACATGGTCAGCAATCCGACCTGCTGGCACACCAGTCAGCGCGGCGGCGAGTGGACCAACCGACATGACGTGTCCAACAAGAGCCGCATTGAGTCCAAGCGCTCGAGAAAGATAGAAAGGTCCAACTACCAGTGTCGCCATCATCACCGTCGCGACGAGCGTACTCATGGCGAGGCTCGCACTCAGTATGGGATCGCGGAACATCGTTAATCGGATCAACGGTGAGGCTACTCTCGTCTCGGTGAGCACAAACAGACCAACCCCGAAAACAGCAGCCAAGAGCAGCGCCCCGTTAAGCGGACCGAAACTGCCGCGCCCAATCGTCATGGCAAGCGCATAAGCCGCCAGCGTCAGTGCAAGCAGCAGCGTACCGAATGTGTCGAAGCTGACCCGGTCCGTCTTTAGCCCATGGCGGTCAACAGGCAGGAAGCGAAAAGCGAGAACGAAAGTCAAGATTCCCAGCGGTACGTTGACGAAAAAGATTGCCTGCCAACCGAGTCCGGCGATCAGCACGCCACCGAGCGACGGACCGAGGGCGGTGCCAATTGCGGACATCGTTCCGAGCAATCCCATGGCGCTACCAGTCTGTTCTTTTGGAACTGTCTCAGCGATAAACGTCATGGTCAGAGCCATCATGATTGCCGCTCCAAGCCCCTGCATTGCTCGAGCGGCAATCAGCAGCCAGAGCGTGGGCGCAACGCCGCACAAGACGGAAGCAGTCGTGAACAGAAAAATTCCGACCAAGAGCAACCGTCGGCGACCAGTGATGTCGCCGAGCCGTCCGACGCCGACGATCAGGGCGGTGATGGCGAGGAGGTACGCGAGAACAATCCACTGGACTTGCTGGAACGAGGCGGTGAACGCCTGCGCCAGCGTTGGCACTGCAACATTGACGATGCTCGTGCCAAGCGAGGACAGCAGCATGGAGAGCGACAGGCTGGCGAGCGCCCAGCGAACCGAAATAATGCGGTCTGTGCTTTTATAAACTACCTGATCTTGTTTTTCGGCGATTGATTTCAAAATGACCTCCGCTTTTTGCCAATCCCCAAAATAGAGTCGTCGTGCCGCGTCCACCTCGAGGTCGCTGGGCGTGTTCGGGACGCTAGCCAGCGAACAAACTCGGTCAATTATTGGAATGTGTTTTCGCTCCCCGATCAGACTGTTGATATTCTCGAGGTCTGGGTTGAACTCATTGCAAATGGGCAACAATTGATGCCGTGCCGACAGGAGGAGCTGGTCGCTTGCGGATGATCCCTTCGACCACGCCGAGGTTCATCACCCACCCGGCACCCATCAGCATCGCCTTGGCGAGTTCATCTGGTTTACCGATGAGCAACATCCACATCATTTGTGTCAAGGCTTGCGTGCCAGCCCCCAGTCCAATCGCATAGCCGCGCATCATCCAGTGTCCGTGCTGGACAAAATCCCGCCGCCAAATCGCCAGGATACCGAGGAGAATCGAAAGCAGCATGACCGACCCGAAAAGCAGTCGCAAGCCGTAAAGGATCACACCGTCACCCTCAAACCAGGGGTAGAACAGGGTCATCCACAGTCC
>JANLWR010000200.1:0-5963 GCA_031364625.1 Deinococcales bacterium
TGCGGTGTTTGCGGTGGGGTTCATGCCACCGTCGCCGCCGAAGCCATCGAAATGGCATTCGATGTCAAACCCCCACCGCTCGGGATTCACTTGCGCAACATGCTGCTCGCGCTCGAGTACCTGTACGACCACCCACTGCACTTGTTTTTGCTGGCAGGACCCGATTATTCAGAAGCCATGATCAAACCCACCAATCCGGGTTTGTGGCAAAAAGCGCTGCGAGCCATGGCTCCACGCGCCGAACAACACGGCTATTCCACGATGGGCGAACTCTTAAGAGACATGAACCCATTGACCGGAGCGCTCTACCTCGAGGCACTCCACATGACCCGCATTGCTCGAGAAGCCTACTCGATCCTTGGCGGCAAATACCCGCACCCAGAAACCGTTGTGCCTGGCGGCATCAGCACCACCGTCAACGCCACAACCTTTAACGAGGTCTACATTCGGCTCAAGGAATTTTTTGATTACTCGAAAAAATGCGTGGCAATCTGGGAAGACATCACCCACTTTTTTTACAGCGCCGACCCCAAATACATGCAGCTTGGCACACGCGACATGAACCTGATTGACACCGGCGTTTGGGACGACCCAAACCTTTACGATGCCAGTTACTCGGGCATGAACAACTGGGGCGAAGCCCGCTGGAGTACCCCAGGTGTGGTCATCGGCGGCAAACTGATTACCACCCGCCTGCAAGACATCAACATCGGACTCGAGGAATTTATTGAACACTCGTACTACGACGATGCCAAAGGTTTCGCCTACCCCACCGACCCGCTCGGCGCTCCGCTCAGTCCCAACCACCCCTGGAACCGCGTGACCCGTCCACGCCCAGGACCGCAAAACTGGAAAGACCGTTACTCCTGGAGCACCACGCCACGCTGGGATCGTCAATCTTGCGAGGCGGGAGCTTACGCCCGTTTGCTGAACACCGCCCTTGCCAACAAAATGCCGCACCGCCGTTTCGTCGAACCAACCGGCGAAAGCCTGCGGATGCTCGTCCCCGCCGCCCGCAAACCAGAAGCCCTGCTCGA
Organism: Deinococcales bacterium; assembly: GCA_031364625.1. Classification (GTDB taxonomy): domain Bacteria; phylum Deinococcota; class Deinococci; order Deinococcales; family JAAFIG01; genus JANXTZ01. The sequence continues at coordinate 1,038 of JANLWR010000200.1, forward strand.
GTGGCACGTACCCAAAGTCTGGAACGCCTTCGAGCGCAACCTGGCTCGAGCCTACGCCATTCCGTACAGCGCGATGGTCGCCTTTGACAACTGGACGATGGGCTTGGACCGCCTGAAGCAAGGCGACGATAAAGTCACCACCAAATTCGACCTTGACCGCAAAGGCACACACATCGGCGTCGGCTTCTGGGGCGCAGGACGCGGCTTTCTCTCGCACCACCTGGTCGTCGAAAACGGCGCGATTGCCAACTACCAGATTTGCACCCCCAGCACCATCAACGCCGCGCCACGCGACCCCTGGGGCAACCCCAGCCCATACGAAGAAGCCGTCATGAAAACCCCGATTCTCGAGGAATTTGACAAACCCGAAGATTTTAGCGGCATTGATATTTTGCGGGCGCTACGCAGCTTTGACCCGTGTATGCCATGCACCACGCACATTATGGCAGACAAGCACGATCTGGTGATTACCAGGGAAGTGAACACCTGCGGCTGTGGGGTATGAGTGAAATTACGGGACTTAAATGTTGAACAAACCCAACCAGCGGGAGGGTTCAGTCAGCAACGCTCATGTTGGCACAGATTTTGAGGTGCTCGCACAAAACTATTTTGCAAATCAGGGTGTCTTGCTCAAGAAAAACCATTCATTGGCAATTGGTGTCAGTGCAGTCAAAAAAGCCCATCGTTTTGACCTTGGAAGTGATTCTCCATTCATCATCGTGGAGTGCAAATCACATCGTTGGACAACTGGAAACAACATTCCTAGCGCGAAAATGAGTGTATGGAACGAGGCAATGCTCTACTTTCAAGCCGTGCCAATGAATTACCGCAAAATAATGTTCGTGCTTCGTGATTATAGCTTGAGACGACAAGAAACGTTGCTGGACTACTACCTTCGCACTTACGGGCATCTCGTTCCAGAGGATGTTGAATTTCTCGAGTTTGATGAAACGACTGGTTTGACTCGAGCCATTACCCCAAAACACTGAACCTATTGAGTTCACACCCCTCGAGGAAACAATGAACCTACAGCCACCTCTGACACTTGAAACGCCACCAAAATCCCTGATCGCTGGGGTTGGTCATCGTTTCTGGCGCGACCGTTCGGCGGGTGCGTTGTGGGTGGACGAACTCCTGAAGCTCGAGTGGGCTAAGAACATGACGGTGGATGATTACAGTTTTGGGGCGATAGGCATGATGTTCAGGCTCGAGGATGAACTCTTCGAGCGGGCGTTGTTCGTGACCAGTGAAGTTCGTGGGCGCGAACCTGGCAGTTTGCACCTTTACCGTGCCAAAGTCGAAAAATCTCCGATGGATTTGTTTCAGACGGTCATGAACGAGGCGGGTTCGGGGGTGATCGCGGTGGATTTGCTGCTGGTGGTGGCGGAGCATTTTAACGTTTTGCCAGAGGAGACTTACATTCTCGAGGCTGAGGTTTTTGAAGAGGCGGGTGGTGATGGTTTGTCAGCGCCGCTTACGGCGTTGTACCCGCGTGTGCTCGAGATTGCGCTGGCTTTTGCGGCGGGTGAGTCGTTTGATGTGCCGGTTTTGCTGACCGAGCGACTGACTCCAGGCATGGTCGTTTCGGAAATGGTTCGGGGGTAATCCATGACGTTTGATGATTTGCGGCTGCGTGACGAGATTTTACAAGTTTTGTACTGGTTGCGCGGCGAGAACCTGGGCGAGAGTGCCACGGCGCGGCAGGTCAGCGTTTTGGTGGGCTTTCCCGAGGATCAAGTCTCGAGCCTTTTCACTTTAATGCAGACGGATGGCTTGCTTGGCTTGACCCCGTCGGGTTTGGCAGAACTGACGGAATTGGGTGTCAAGGAGGGCGGGCGGCGGTTTGGGCAGGAGTTCGCGGACATCACCAACGCGGCGCACGGCGCGTGTGGACCTGACTGCGAAGATTGTCTAGTCAACGGACCAGAATTCTGTTCGCATCACAACCCAGATCGGGTGCGGGGAGCGGCGTGAACGACTCGAGCACCCAAAATCTCGAATCAGACACCCAGACTCTCAATCCCGAGCCGCCAAGCTTGCACGAGTTGGCTGCCGAGTTGGGCGCACGAATTGACGACCTCGAGCAAATGCCATTTCCGGATGTCAAAGAGCGGGTGTTTGCGGTTTTGCAATTGATGGATTTTGTACACCGGGTCAGTGTCAAACGGCTCTCGGAGCAACTCGAGGCGCGAGGGATTTTAAAAGAAGTCCTCAAAGACGAGGACGTTGCGTTGCTGTTCACGCTGTACGACCTCAACCCATTTGACCCGAGCACGCGGGTCGAACGGGCGCTCGAGTTGGTGCGTCCGTACATGCGTTCGCACGGTGGCGAGGTCGAGGTGCTCGAGATTGAGGATTCTGGCTTGGTGCATCTTCGCTTGCAGGGCGCGTGTCAAACTTGCGCCGCCTCGAGTGCGACATTAAAAAATGGCATCGAGGCAGCACTCCGTGAGGGGCTTGAAGGCTTCACAGGCATGGTGGTTCACGAAGCCGAAGCGCTTAACACCGACCTCGAGATGGCTGGCTTGGTGGGCTTACCAATTTACGGCGAATCGGTAGCGCAACCCGAACCCCAAGGCATCACCCTGCAAGCCCCCGTGTTTACCCAAGTCGCCACGCTCGAGACGCTGGCTGCCGGGGTCACAATAGTACGCAGTGCCACCCGTGCCGTCTTGCTGGTGCGACTCGAGCATGAAGTGACGGCGTTCGATGCGACTTGCACCTGTGGGTTCTCGCTCGAGGGTGCAAAACTTTCAGGCACGGTGCTGGTCTGCGGTTGGAAAAATTGTGCTTTCGATGCGCGTTCGGGTCGTCGGGTGGACGGTGAGGCTGGGACTGGGCTGCGCGTCTATCCGGTCAGCGTCCAGGGCGGGCGGGTGCTGCTGGCGGCTGATCTCGCGCCAACGACGCTGTTCGCGGGGACGAACTGATGCTGGTCTTAACATGAACATTTTGGTTGCCGGTTTTGGCAATGTGCTGCGCGAGGACGATGCCTTCGGCGTTCGGCTTCTCGAGCGTTTGCGCGAAAGGGCATCAGATTGGTCTGGCGTGCGTTTTTTCGAGGCGGGGATTGGTGGCATCAACTTCGTTCAAGAATTGCAGGATGGTTTTGATGCGGTGATTGTCTTGGACGCACTCGAGGGCGAACATCAGGATGTCCCAGGTACGGTGAGGGTGCTCGAGGCGCAAGTGCTCGACCCGCGTGACATGCCAATATCGGTGTCACGGGACGCGCTGGCTGATATTCATTACGCCGAACCAGGACGGGCGATGGCGCTTGCCAAGGCGCTCGAGCGTTTACCTGCCAAAACCTTCATTGTCGGTTGTGTCGCGCTGCGTTGCGAATTGGGACTCGAGTTAACCCCATTGATTGAGGCTGCCCTACCGTTGGCTGAGGCTCGAGCGGTGGCGTTGATCGAGGGTTTATTGTCCGAGTTCGGCTTTCATTCCGAAAATGTTGTGCTCGACATCGCGCAGGTCTTGCAAAAGGAGGCGATATGAACCAACTCGAGAAGGGCTGTGATTTTAAATGACCCCGTTTGCTCGAGCGCTGCGTCGAGCGCGGGACAGCCAGGGGTGGACGCAAGAACAACTGGCGGACAAACTCGAGCTAACCCAACCCACGATTTCGTTCTGGGAACGTGGCGTCGAATACCCGAGTTTCGAGCATTTGGCGCAACTGGTGGGCGTTTTGCCAGAAGTGCTGCCGTTCGCACATCAAGAAGAACTCGAGTTGGTGCGCCGCCTGATGCGTGCCGAACGCCTGGCTTTTCCTGAAGGTTGCGCCTGTCACGCCTAAACCAAGCAAACGGTTTTGTGTTTTCTAGGGTATAAGTTTGCTAATATCTTGTCATCTAGCCCACAATTTAAGCGATGTTCGAGTCAGTCTCGAGGTTTCGGTTTTAGACGAACCAAAACAGGTCTTCAATAAGGAGGAACAGACAACCGTTTCTGACCGCGATATTTGGTAGGTTTACATTCTGCAAGGAGGATCGTATGCGTTCCATGAAGATTGTTCTGGTGCTGTTTGGCTTGTTTGTCGTGGTACTCAGCGCCAGCTTGGCGCAGCGCTCCAAGGAACTGGTGGTCGCATGGACGGCAGACGAGTTCAACGTCGAAATCAACCGTGTGCGGCTGGGCATGTACCCCCTCAACACTGGCATTTGCGAATCGCTGTTTAAACTCAGCAAAGACTTTAGGGTGCAACCTTTGCTCGCCGAATCTTACGAGTACAAGGGTAACGGCACATTTCGAATTGTTTTACGCAAGGGCATCAAATTCCACGATGGTCAACCCCTGACCTCCGAAGCGGTCAAGTACAGCCTGGATCGCACGGTCACGACCAATGTCGGTTACAGTCAACTTGGTCCAAACTCGGTCAAGATCATTGATGCCCAGACGGTGGACATCACCCCAGCTCGCACCAATCTTCGCTTAATCGAACAACTGGTGCACACCACTTATTCGATCATTGCGCCTGGTTCTGACCAACGCACCAAACCGGTCTGCACTGGCGCGTACCGTTTTGTCGAATACGTGCCAAATGACCGCATCGTGGTCGAAGCCAACCCCAATTACTGGAACAGCAACAAAGCCCGAACTGGACGGGTGGTCTATAAGTTTATTACCGATGACAACACGCGCCTTTTGGCATTGCTGGCGGGACAGGTGGATGCCATTGTCAATGTTCCGCGCAGTGCCGTCAAGAACATTCAGTCAAACCCAGGTTTGCAAGTTGTGACCGGAAAGCCAGGCGCAGTCATTATGGTCACAACCAACGCCAAGGGCAACGAGACGTACAATATTCTGGTTGACGCTCGAGTTCGTAAAGCCCTGGCTTACGCGATTGATCGCAAGTCACTGATCGAAAATGTGCTCGAGAATCTGGCTTTGCCAATCAACACCGTCAACCCAGGAGAAGCCTTG
>JANLWR010000329.1:0-2989 GCA_031364625.1 Deinococcales bacterium
GGCTGGCGGTCATGCGCTTTTAGAGGGTGTGCCAGGACTGGGAAAAACCTGGTTGGCACAAAACTTTGCCAGGGCTGCCAACCTCGAGTACCGCCGTATTCAATTCACGCCAGATTTGATGCCCGCCGATGTGACTGGCACACAAGTCATCGAGAACGCCGGCGGGGCGCTCAGTTACCGTTTTCAACGTGGACCCGCCTTCACACAGTTGCTGCTGGCGGACGAGATCAACCGTGCCACGCCCAAAACCCAATCGGCGCTACTCGAGGCGATGCAAGAGGGCGCAATTACGGTGGGCGGCGAACGTTACGAGTTGCCGCAACCGTTTATTGTAATCGCCACGCAAAATCCGCTCGAGATGGAAGGCACGTACCCACTGCCCGAGGCGCAATTGGATCGTTTTCTGGCAAAAGTCGAGGTCAAGCGCCCAAATGCCGTCACCCTGAAAAAAGTGCTCGAGGCTGGGCAACTGCCCGTGGCACAAAATGCGCTTGAAGCCGGCGAATTGCTCGAGCTTCGTGAAATTGTTCGCGCCGTGCCGATCTCGCAACCGATGCTGGATTTTGTGGTCAATTTGGTCGAAAGCACCCACGCCCAAAAAGATGTTCGTTACGGTTTGTCGCCGCGTGGTGCGCAAGCGCTGCTCGGTCTGGCTCGAGCGTTTGCCTTAATGAACGCCAGGGCTTTTGTGTCTCGGGAAGATGTGCTTCGGGCAGCGCCCCTGGCAAGCAATCACAGGCTGATTCTGGGCTTTGAAGCCGAACTCGAGGGTGTCAGACCAAGTGACGTTTTGAAGCGCGTTCTCGAGGCTGTGAAAGCTTAAATCATGACTTTACGTGGCTACCGACTCGCCTCTCGAGCCGCCGCCCCAGGTTTGGGCGAACGCCGCTCGAGGTTGTCTGGTTCGGGCGGAGAATTTCTCGAGTTTCGGGCTTACGAACCTGGCGACGAACTGCGCCGCATCGATTGGAATGTTTACGCCCGAACGGGCAGGCTGTTTTCCAAGGTCTACCACTCCGAACGCGCCGCCAGGGTGTACAGCGTCATCGACACCAGCACCAGCATGGGCTATACCAGCACCAGCATGGGCAGCAAACTCGAGAAAGCCAATAAAACTTCGAGCTTTCTGGCTGGTTTTGCACAATTTGACACGTTTTTAACCCGCGAAATTCCAGATTTGCAATCAGGATTATCGCGCCTTGCGCTCGAGAAACCAGGCTTGGTGCTCCTTCTTTCAGACGGTCTTGAACCCCTGCCAAACATTCGCGTTGGATTCTCACAGCTTGCCTCTAGAGGTTTTGATCTCAGCTTTATTCAGCTCCTCAGCACCGACGACCTCGAGCCACCCAAAGGCGCATGGCGCGTTAAAGATGCCGAAACCAGCACCCAACTCGAAATTGACGAAACGGCGCGTCAAAAATACTTGGAACGCCTGCAACGCCACTTGGAGGGACTCTCGAGCCTGACCCGCAATCTTGGTTTTCGCCACACGCAACTCAATCTCAACTCAAACGATGCTGAGACTTGGGCGGTCTTGCGTCGCGCTAGAATTCTCGAGCGCGGGGCTTAACATTTAACGCACCGCGAACGAAGCACCTTCTCGAGTTTGCCCAGCCTGAAGAGAAATTTCATGCTCGCTTGCCATTCCACGCCCTATTTGCGCCTCGAGAAAGGTGTTGAATTCTGAAACTCGAGTGTACACGCCAGGAATGTTTGGTAAGGCACAACCTGTTCCAAAACTGACGATTCCAGCTTGAAGCCACAAACCTGGAATGCCGCTCGAGACAATTAAAGGTCCGCCAGAATCGCCCTGACACGCATCAATGCCGCCTTGAGGATACCCAGCGCAAATCATGCGATCTGTTACACCACCCGTTTCCAAAAACGCAGTGTTGCATTTTGCTTGGTCAAAAATTGGTACAACAGCCTCATGCAAATCAATTGGGTAATTGCGTCCACCATCGCTCAAATCGCCCCAACCAATGACGGTGGCTTTGATGCCCACAGCACTTAAACTGCCTTGCGAAGTCAAAAGGGGTTGCACCGTTGGGAAACTCACGCTGGAAGACAGTCGAATCAATGCCAAATCATTGTCTTCTGGTCCTGGTGTGTAACTTGGGTGGACAATAATTTCGGCGGCTCGGATTCGGGTCACAGGATTCTCGAGTCGGTTTGTGCCCAGGACAACATCAACATTATTTGCCGATGTCACGACCCCGCAATGGGCTGCGGTCAGTACCCAATTTGGGGCAATCAACGACCCGCCACAAAATGCTCCAGCGTTTGGATTGCCCACCGAAGCAAACACCAGTGAAGCCATAAACGGATACGCACCCTCTGGTGCAGGTTGACCACCGACAATAAAGGGTTTAACTTGTGCGGCGGCAACCACGTTTACCGCTTGGCTCGAGGTGTAACCCAAGTTCATGACGTGCCGAAGCTTGATGTTGTCGTCAGGCACATCCAGCGCATAACTTCCGTTGGCACAGGTGGCGGTGGCTGGTTCGCCAAGATCGTACTGGTTGTTTTGATTGAGGTCTGAATACACTGTCCAACCAGGCAATCCCAGTTCACCAGAATCTTGCAGACCATTGCCGTTGGTGTCATGAAAAATTAATCCACTGACCCGCCCTTTGATTGGCGTCACACCAAAGCCTTTGACCGCCGAAACGCCACCGACAAAAACTCGAGTGGTCTGCGTGCTGCCAGCGCTGGGTTTGACACCGCACGACTCGCGCAAGCGCAGCGTCACATTTCCGCTGACAATCGAATCCGACTGGTAAAAACCATCACTGTCGGTTCGCAAGGTCACAACCGTACCAACCGAAGTTGTCAAATCGACAATGGCACCTGCCACCCCAGGTTCGTTGGCGTCTCGAGTGCCATTGGAGTTGCTGTCCTGAAAAACCGTGCCCGTGATTGATCCCACATCCAAGCTTTTACCAACGCCGACCACCAAATCTGTGGCGCTGTCTTTAAGCACAGTCAC
>JANLWR010000547.1:0-4068 GCA_031364625.1 Deinococcales bacterium
TGGGCGCTGTTCATGTCGGTTGCCATTGCCATGAGCGTGCCTTCTTTGAGTGATTTCAGTGGGTTTGTGGGTTGCATGGTTGTCCTTTCAAAACTGCGCCAAGTGATTTTTCTTGGACGCAAAAATCTCGAGCGAGCTTACCGTGTCGGGGTGAGGATTCACAAGGAGGGAATGTCGTAATTCGGGGTAAAAGCAAAACCAAATGATCTGCATTTTGTGGAAATTCCCGTATTCTGGTAGACGCAGCAAGCGCCCCAAGCCCGTCAGGTGCTGCTTTAAGGGGCAAGAAGCAGCGTCCCTACGAAAATTCTTTTGCTATACGGCAAAAATCGTTTTACTTTTTCTAATTTAATTCCCCGAGATTCAATGCGATAGCCTCTTCTCGAGTTTCACCCTCACTGATGCAACCGGGCAAAGCGGTCACGGTATATCCACCATCTGAACTGTGTTCGAGTAAGATTTATAGATTCATGACTCGAGTTTTCAGAGCTTGTACAAGTCACTAAATTTGTTTTTCAAATACGCCACATACGGTTTTGCGGTCAGTGGTTTTCCTGTGGCTCGAGCGATCAATTCTGGCGGCAGATAGGTTTTGCCGTGCTGGTGAACGTGCTCAATCAACCAACCCAGCAGGGGCGCGTATTGCCCAGCCGCGAACATGCCGTTTAAATCTCCCAGGGTTTCTTTGGCAGTCTCGAGCAATTGCACGCTTAAAATGTTGCCCAGGCTGTAGGTTGGGAAGTACGCGAACAGTGCCTCTGACCAGTGAACGTCTTGCATCACGCCGCTAGCGTCGTTGGGCGGGGTAATCCCGAGGTATTCCTGCATTTTGGAATTCCAAGCTTCGGGCAATTCGCTGACTTTCAGTTTTCCTTCAAAGACCGCCAGCTCGAGTTCAAAGCGCAACATGATGTGCAGGTTGTAGGTGATTTCGTCGGCTTCGACTCGGATCAGGCTGGGTTGCACACGGTTGACCAGTTTGTACATGGTCTGGGCGTCCACGTCGTGCAAACTTTCGGGAAAATACGCTTGCAATTTGGGAAACCAGTGCTGCCAGAAGGCTTCGGATCGTCCGACCAGATTCTCCCAAAGGCGCGATTGGCTTTCGTGAACGGTGCTCCAACAACCTCGAGCCAGTGGTGTGCGGCGCAAGTGTTCGCCCGTGTTTTGTTCGTACATGGCGTGTCCGGCTTCGTGGAATGTGCCGAACATTGCCATTGGCAGGTAATTGGGGTCGTAACGCGTGGTCATGCGCACGTCGTCCCGAGAAAAATTGATGGCGAACGGGTGCGCGGTGGGGTCAAGCCGCCCTCGGTTGAGGTCGTACCCAAAGGCTTGGGACACCTCGAGCGCGAAGGCTTTTTGTTTGTCGATGTCAAAATGGCGCTTGAGAATGCTGTAATCGGCAACGTCGCCTTTGGCGGCGATGGCTTTGACCAGTGGCACCGTCTCGAGACGCAAATCGGCGAAAATGCTGCGGATGTCCTCGGTTTTTAAACCAGGGTCGTAATCCCAAAGGAGCGCGTCAAAAGGATGCACGGAGCTGTCGTAATAATTGGCGGCTTTGGCAGCCATTTCAAACATTTTCTCGAGGTGCGGCAAAAAAGTCTTGAAATCGTTTTTGCCTCTGGCTTCCTGCCAGGCGTTGCTCGAGCGTGCGCGGGCTTGCGAAAATTCGGCAACAAAATCTGTGGGCAGTTTGCTTTTGCGGTCAAAATCGCGTCTGACCTGACGCACCAACGCGCCCTCAAACGATTCTTGGGCTGCAAATTCTGGCTCGAGCTTGGAGAGCAATTCTTTTAATTCTGGCGCAGTCCCTTTTTGATGAATGATGCGTGCCAGCGTCGCACCTTGCAGCGCTCGGGTTTCGATGCCGCCGCGCGGCATCTGGGTTTCTTTGTCCCAACTCAGCAGGCTCGAGATGCCCGACAAATCACTGATTTCGGCTAGCAAATTTTTGAACGCTTCAAGATTTTGGTTCATGGTTCAGTCTACTCGAGCTTGTGTTTTGATGTCTTCAATTGCCTTGTTTGCTACAAAATGCTGTGTGGTTTGCCCATTTGGTTTTGGATAAGTTATCCACACCCTGATCTCAAATTTGGGGGATTGACAAGCGCTCGCCCTGGGTGCTAATCAAAATTTAAGTTGTTCTAAACGGTAAGAATTGATTTTTTGTTGCAGACAAAATCACTGAATTTAAGTTATCCACACCCTGACCAAACCTGTGGATAACTTGTGGATAACTTCTAAGCTTGCGTCTCGAGCGCCATTTTGGCACGTTCAATAAAAGCCCGAACAAATTCGGGGTCTTTGACGCCCGCCGAGGCTTCGACACCGCTCGAGACATCAACGCCCCAAGGTTGCAGTTGACGCACCGCCGCCGCCACGTTGTCAGGATTTAAGCCTCCTGCCAACAACCAACGCCTGCCCGCCAGTTGGGAAACCTCGAGCGCCGTCCAATCAAAAGCTTGCCCAGAACCGGGATCAAGACCATCAATCAACAAGGTTTTGTCTGCTGGAAGCTCGAGATTTGGCTTAAAACTGACCGCCCGAATGACAGGACGCAGCTTTGCCACCTGCGCCGCGAATTCATCCGATTCCTGACCATTCAATTGCACTGCGCTAAGACCAACTTGCTCAACCGTCTCGAGGATCGTTTCAAAGCTTGCATTGCGAAACACGCCAACCCGAGCCATGAATGGACTTAAAGCGCTGTTGATTTCTTGCGCTCGAGAAAGTTCGATAAAACGTTTTGTGCCTGGCACGAAATTCAAACCAAGCGCGTCAGCCCCCGCCCGTTCTGCCGCAAGTGCATCTTCAACTCGAGTTACACCACAAATTTTCACCCGAATGGATGGCATCATGCGTTGATTCTATCTCGAGATGTGATTCACAGCCACAGGTTACATTGGAAGTACAGATTTTAGGCAATAAAAAACGCGCCCTTTTCAGGCGCTGATAGAAATAGAATACCCGCATATGCAGCATTCGTCAAGTTCATGCAGCCGACTGCCTCGAGAAGTCTGCAACTTGCCCTCAGACCCCATAAACCGATAGCCTGAATCCATGACCGCGAAAAAACCCGTCAGCAAAAAACCCAAAACCATCACTCGAGCCACAGCATCAGCCCCTCGAGCCACGGCATCAGCTCCTCGAGCCAAAACATCAAGCTCGAGCGCCAAAACCATCACCGTAGCGTTTCAGGGCGTTCCTGGGGCTTACGGCGAGATTGCCGCCAACGCGAGCACCATAAACGCTGCGCCCAAGGGTTACACGACCTTTCACGAGGTGCTCGAGGCGGTACGGATTGGTGAGACCGACCTGGGTGTGATTCCAGTCGAAAATTCGTTGGCGGGCACAGTGTATCAAGCAATGGACTTGCTGCCCGAAACCGATTTGCACATCATTGGCGAAATTATTGTGCGCGTCAACCACCACCTGCTGGCGCTGCCAGGAGTCAAACTCGAGCAAGTCAAACGCGTTCACTCGCACCCGCAAGCGCTGGCGCAAAGTGACGGTTTTATCGCCAAGCACCACCTGATTCCAATTCCTGCTTTTGACACCGCCGGGGCTGCCAAAGAACTGATTGAGCGCGGCGCGACCGACGAAGCCGTGATTGCCAGCAAACGCGCCGGTGAACTGTACGGTCTAACGGTACTGGCGGCAGGCATTGAGGACGAAGACTTCAATTACACCCGCTTTCTGGTGCTCTCGAGACACGAAATCGAACCGCAAGACGTGCCGTACAAAACCAGTTTGGTCTTTGCCGTGCGTCACACCCCAGGATTTTTGCTCGAGACGCTGAACCAATTAAAAGGCTTGAACCTGACCAAAATCGAGTCCAGACCGCGCCGCGACCGCGCCTGGAGTTACCTGATTTACATTGATATTGAAGGTGATGCTCGAGAAACCCGCATTGCCCAAGCCCTGGTGGGTGTGCTGCAAAAAGCCAGTTTTGTCAAAGTGCTGGGTTCGTACCCGATGGCGCTCGAGCCTGTGGGTTAAAATTACGAATGACAGGCGTGCTTTTCTTGGGCAATCGCGGTATTTGGTATACAACAATATCAA
>JANLWR010000406.1:0-3206 GCA_031364625.1 Deinococcales bacterium
ATTTTGATAGCCAGTAAAGACCTGGCAGGCAATAATCTGGGCGGCGCGACCACACTGCAATTCTCGAGCGTTGCCGCAGCACCGATTTTGACCAGCAGTACGCCAATCAGTAACGCCATTAATGTTCCAATTACCAGCAAAATCAGTTTGCATTTTTCAAAACCTATGAATAAAACCAGCCTCGAGACAGCCTTCTCTAGCATCCCCGCCATCGCTTGCGCTTGGGTTTGGACAGACAGCGATCAAACCGCAACCTGTACGCCAACCGCAAACCTAACGTTTGGGACCAAGTACGACCTGAGTGTTTCCTCGAGCGCCAAAAGTGCGGCAGGTGTGGCATTGGTAAATCCGTTCGTTACGAACTTTACAACCGTGCAAGACACCGTTAAACCTGCGCTGGTCAGTTTTACGCCTTTGGATACCGCCACAAATGTTTTGTATAACAGCGCCATCGTTCTCAATTTTTCTAAAGCCATGAACCAAACATCGGTTCAAAATGCCTTTCAAAGCCAACCCAGCATTGCTTGCAACTGGACTTGGACGACACCCTCGAGCGCCAGTTGCCAACCCTCAGCCCGTCTCGACCAATTTAGTGCGTACAAGATCACTATTGCTAGTGATGCCATAGATCTTGTTGGGAACAGCTTACAAGCAGCCTATGGACTCTCGTTTACTACTGGTAACGCACCACCAAAAATTATTTCTGTGACACCGCAAAACAATTCAATGAACGTTGCCATCAACACGCCAATAGTAATTACTTTTAACGAACAGATGGATAGGGTTGCCACGGATGTCGTATTCAAAGTTTTTGTTGGTACAACCCAAAAAATAGGCAGCATTCAATGGAATCCAGAATGTATTGCCACACTCACGTTTTCGTTGAACTGTACACAACTAACATTTACCCCAAGTACGCCGTACTCATTTTTGAGCGTCGTAACTTGGAAAGTAGGAGCTGATGCAACGGATTCGTCATTTGTCGCAGTTGAAGCCGAAATCGTAGGTGGTTTTCAAACGCCATTTGTTTTTGGTGGTTTCTGACTCGAATTGTACGTTGTTTAAGACACCACAAGATTCATGTAAAAGCTCGAGAAACCGTTGCGTCACGGAATCAAGATTCTCGAGCAGCACAAAAACGGAGGTCGTATGAAAAAAATGCACAACCACTTTGACTTACGGCTCTGAGAACACTGTCACTTGAAGTATCAGCCTGGCGGGGTTTCAAACAACACCCGCCTTCTAAATCCTGTCCCCAAAACACTGCTTAAAACCAAAATTCGAGTAACAAGAATGTTAAAGCTTTGAAAGGATTTTTATGGAATCGAATCAGGTACTGATCGGACATTACGTTGCGACGCTCGAGAACACAGCTTGCGAAATTGATTTTAACTTCGATCACACGGGTTGTATAACAGGGGCTTTCCAAGCCGCAACCGAAAAACTCGAGATTCTGGGCGGGATACCAAACGTCTACGGTGAAGTCTTTGGTTTGATTCGCTCGAAGGCTGGTGATACCGTTGCCGTTTTTCATGCACTCCCTCAAACGAACGGTCTGAAACTCGAGTTGGATCTACCCAGCGAAGGTGACCTGATGAAAATGCCTTGCGCCGAAACATTCTTGTTTCAACGCAGCTTGTGAACCGAAAAACCCAAGAGGTTATCCATGAATGCTTTCACCATACTCGAGGTTCTGCTGGGTTTGATACTCGTCTTGTACTGCGCCATTTCGTACTTGGTGGCATCACGTTTGACCACATCCAGACGCAGAACAATCTCGCTGGGTGCGAACTTTGCAACCATAGAATTTGAATCTCGGATTGATCATAAAAAACTTGTTGGAAGTTTTGGGGCGGCACACCACTCCAAGCTTGTGGTGATTTTGGTACATGGACGTAACGCTTGCCGAGGATGGGAATTTAACGCCAGCTCCTCGAGCCTCGTGGCGCACTTACGCCAGAGCGGGTTTAACGTCTTCCTGATTGACTTGCGTGGTCATGGTCAAAGCGACCCAGGACGCTTAACTTTCGGCAAGCTCGAGCATTTGGATGTCTTGGGCGCTGTGGATTACTTGAAATCGAAGGGTTTTGAAGCGGGTCGAATTGGTGTTATCGGCATGAGTGTGGGCGCGGTCAGTGCAATTCTTGCCGCCAGTCAAGAACCCGCCATTGCTGGTGTGGTTGCCGACAGTGCCTTCGCCGACTTTGGTACGGTCATGCACCAACAATTTACGCGCTTGAGCGGATTGCCAAATTTTTTCTTGTATGGCGCATTGCTTGTCAGTCGTATCTTGACAGGTCAGAACATGGCTGCGTTCCGACCTGTAGAACACGTCGCTCGAGCTTCCCAAGCTTTTTTCTTTATTCACGCCGCAGGGGATTCGTTCATTGCCAGCCATCACGCCTTACAACTGGCATCGGTCAGCCAAACCGCTCAAACTTGGATTACTTCTGGTAGCAGCCATTTAAGTGCTTTCCGCGATCAGCCTGAAGAGTATGCAACGCGAGTCACGGCGTTTCTCGAGCTTCAACTTGGCAGCCGCAAAAATCAGGTTCTTCACGCTGGGGAAACCTTTGCGTGGCAGGAGGTTGTATGAAAAAAATTGGTTTGGTTATTGTGCTTCTTGCCCTGATCGTGTCTGGTGTCGCCAAAACCCAGAGCAGCGATAGCCCTTGGGTTTCGTTCTCAAGCTGGTACAACCACTCATGCGCCCTAACGGGCGCGGGCAAAGCTTACTGTTGGGGTAGTAATTCTTCGGGCAGGCTTGGCGACGGATCGCAGGATGATAAAAAAGTTGCCACGCCAGTCAGTGGGGGTTTGAGTTTCTCGAGCATTAGTGTTGGTGCGAATCATACTTGCGCCATTGGCACAAACAAACAAACGTATTGTTGGGGACGTAACGACCGTGCTCAACTTGGTTTTAACAGCAGTGGTTCTCGTAAACCCAACGAAGTTGGTGAACTGCTCGTTCCTACAGCACTTTTGACAGACTTAAGTTTCTCGAGCGTCAGCGCAGGTATGTTCAACACTTGTGCTTTGACGAGCGAGGGTAAAGCGTATTGCTGGGGTATCAACGCCAATGGTGCAAACGGCAGTGACCCTGGTGAAAGTGAAAGCAGTACACCCCAAGCGGTTAAAGGCAAACACGTTTTTGTCAGCATTCAGGCGGGACGCACCCTGGGTTGTGGTTTGACGGCTGCTGGCGA
>JANLWR010000420.1:0-8066 GCA_031364625.1 Deinococcales bacterium
GGCGGTGGGCGTGCTCGAGGCGCATTGTGTGGCGCTCGAGGGGCGACCCGCGACCTTCAGCGACACCAGTGCCAGTGCCGAAAAATGGGTCTCGATCAACACCCACGCCACCACCAAAGATGCTTTCTCGAGCCTCAAAGCCAAAGGTTTTCAAATTTACGCCACGCACCTGTCCGAACGCGCCGTGGATTACCGCGAGGTTGATTATACCCGCCCGACCTGCGTCTTGTTGGGCGCGGAAAAATGGGGGTTAAGCGATGAGGCTGCCAATGCCGCCGATGCGAACATTATGATTCCCATGAGCGGCATGGTGCAAAGTCTGAACGTTTCGGTGGCGGCAGCCGTGATTTTATTTGAAGCGCAACGCCAACGCCAAAAAGCAGGATTTTATGATGCTGTACGACTCGAGCCGACACAATATCAGACCCTTGAATATGAGTGGTTGTACCCTCGAGAGGCAGAGATTTTCCGTGAACGCGGAGAATCGTACCCAGTTTTGACAGCAGAATTTTGAGGGAAAAGAAGAATCTCGAGCTTTTGAAGGCTCGAGATCAGCAGTTTCATCATTTCACAACACGCCATTGATGTCTGGGTAGGTCATTAATTTGCTTTTCGTGATGGTTAAGATTAACTCCAAGTCCACACACAAAATCAATCCTTAACCAATATAGGCAGTCAACGCATCAAATCTGGCTTCGGGAATCTCTTCAAATAGCCAGGATTCGAGATTAGCAGTTTCGCCCGTGTGACTTCCTCGAGATGCTCAAAAACATTCGTCGGCAAGCTTCCCAATCGAATGCGGCTCGAGAGTTCGGTATTCAACTTTACGGTCATGGCTTTCAAACCCGAGAATGACTCTGGGTTTGGTACATCATGCTGTAATAAACTTTTCAAACTCGAGAATTCGGCTTGCAGATTGCTTTCCTCGAGATTGACCTCGCGTGAAATCATGCTCAGGGCATTCATGGCGACCAAAACCCGAAATTTCAGTCGCGCATCGGAGAGCGTGGGTAAAATCTCCTGCTCGAGAAATTCGCGGACGGCATCGCTGAGTTCATTGGTCGTTGGACGGTCTTGCATAATGAAGTCTACCCGAGATTCCTCACCCAGAATCGCTGTTTGTCTCATGCCTTGAGGCTAGGCTAGCGTTCATGCTTGCAAGTCGCCTAGGTTGGTATTTGCTGCGCGAATTCCTGCCACTTTTTTTGGTGGGTGTGCTGATCATGTTGGTGCTACTGACCCTTAATTTGTTTGCGGTATTTTTGGCGGTCTTTTTGAACAACCGCGCCAGCCTCAACTTAATTGCGCAACTGGTATTCGATCAATTTCCGCAATTTTTGAGCCTGTTGCTTGCGCCAAGTTTGGCGTTTTGCATATTGGTCGGTTTGGGACGCGTGGCTCGAGACTCGGAACTCAAAGCCATTTTTGCCTCTGGCGTGCGTCCAACAGTCTTGCTGATTCCCATTTTGGCAATTGGCGTGCTGGTCACGGGCTTAAGTTGGGTCAATGAAAACATCTGGCGACCCAATGCCGATGCCCATTACTTAAAAACCTATTACGCGATCATTCACACCGAAGCACCTCGGGTTCAAGCCCTGAAAAGTTATGCCAACGATCACGGCGAGTTGTTCCATGCGGGTTCGCTTGCACCTCGAGAACGAAATCCAAAGGTTGCGGATTTGTCTGGCGTGATGGTGGTCACGCCAACAGGGATTTACACCGCCACCAAAGGCTTGTGGGACGGAGACGCCAAGACTTGGGAGTTGTACAACGTCTTTTACAAACCCAGCAGCCTGCAAGACGGTTTTCAGGAAATTCCTGAAACCAGGCACGTTTTTGCTTTCACGCCACCCATCGAACCCGATCTTCGTCCAAGCGATCAAGTTTCGACCGCCGAATTGCAATCTCGAGCCTCCAATGAGGCAAAGAGTCTCTCGAGCGCCGAGGTTTACGATGCGAATTTTAAGTTGCAACGCCGCTTTGCCGACCCTCTGGCGGCGCTCATGATGGCGCTGGTCGGCGGAGCGCTGGGTTTGACGGTTTCCAACCGCGCCTGGGGGTTTGCCGCCACCATAGGCTTGATGGCAGCGTATTGGAGCTTGTGGCAAATCGGTTTTAACCTGGCAGCCACCCAAGCCATTCCTGCCGTCGTTGCCGCGTGGTTGGCGAACGCCATTTTTGCCCTTGGCGCAATTGTTGGTTTGAAACGCTTGAGTTAACCTCGAGTTAGAATTTGATCATGCCTGAAATTAAGGATTACCTGTCCAAAACTTTTCTCGAGCAGCAAGGCATCACGCTTGAGCAAATCCTCGAGAGTCTGCAGGCTGCCAAATCAGAATTCAGCTCAAAACTCGAGCGAGCCAACCTTGACGAACCTGTGGAACAAGGCAAATGGACGCCAGCCAAAATTGCAGATCATCTGAATACCGCCAACTCGTTTTTTGCGGTCTGTCTCGAGCGGGTGCTCAAGAACAAACAACCGATTGTCATGCCGAGAGGTCATGTGACCGAAGATGGACGCGCCATCAATCCCGGGCAAGAACCTCGAGCCAATGTAAGCCGTGAAGATTTGCAACGCAATCATGAAATCGCCTTTGAAGCCCTGATCCGTTACGCCACAAAACTCGAGACCCCAGTTTTGCAAACCACAATTTGCGTGACGCAATCATTTTTTGGCGAACTTACGACACTCGAGGTTTTACGCCTGTGCGCCTGGCACACGGGGCATCATGCGGCACAAATACCAACACCCAAGACTTAAACCTCGAGTTTCAAAAACTTTTCTATTGTTCAAACGCACATTCATCGCTCAACCAAGGGCGTTACACTGACGGCTGTGAAGAACCGATTTTTGATTTTTGGCATTGTTGCCCTGGCATTGTGTGGCGTTACCGCAGCCGTGACCCTCGCGGCGAACCCTCGAGATGAAGCCTTAAGCACCCCTTCTGGCAAAGCGTTCCTCGAGACCTACCAAGCACTTCGTGAACGATACTTGCGCACCACCGATCCTGACAAACTGATGCAAGGCGCATTGTCAGGCATGTTGTACGCGCTGGATGACGAATTTACATTTTACATTCCACCGGCTACAACTTCCACTAACAATGAAAACATGACTGGTGGTTTTTTTGGGATTGGACTGGGCTTAAATGCCGCCACCAAAGATGGTTTGGGCGTACAGGTCGAAACTGTGTTCAATGGTCAACCTGCCGCCAAAGCTGGAGTCCAAGCGGGTGATTACATTGTCGCCGTCAATGGCGAAGACGTTACAAAAATACCGCTTGACCAAGCAGTTCGTAAGATTCGTGGACCAAAAGGAAGCACGGTCAGAATCACGATTGCTCGGGGTGTAACACGCCTTAATTTGAGCATGACTCGAGAAAAAATTGTGGTTGTCAATGTCAATGCCGCCGTTTTACCAGGAAACATTGGTTACGTTTCGATTTCGGATTTCTTAAACCAGAAAGTCACCCAACAGCTCCAAGCCGCCATTGCCAGCCTCAAAGCCAAAGGCGTTAAGGGCATGATTCTGGACTTGCGCAACAATCCTGGCGGTCTGGTCAGCATGGCTGAGGGCGTGGCAGATACGTTCCTTGCCAAGGGTGATGTTTTTGTCACCCGTGACAACACCAAAAAAGTGACCGTCGAATTCCGAGCCAGCGCACAACAAAACGATTACCTCGGACCGTTGGTGGTTTTGGTGAACGGTTCGAGCGCCAGTGCCAGTGAGATCGTCTCGAGCAGCCTGCAAGAAAACGGACGTGCCAAAATTGTTGGCGAAAAAACCTACGGCAAGGGTGTGGCGAACGCACCGATTGCACTTTCAAACGGTGGGCAGGTCAATGTCAGTTTTGAGGAATGGCTCACGCCAAAACGCAACAGCATCAACAAACGTGGCGTCACCCCAGATGTTCTGGTCTCAGATACGCGTTACCCCAAACTCTTGACCTTGCAGGGCATCAATGCCGCGCCTGGAACCAACATCGAAGTCAAAGTCAATGGTAAAACCCTTAAACTTAAAGCCGATAAAACAGGTCAATTCACCTATCAAGACACCCCAACTCGAGTCAAAACCACGGGGCAACAAGGTGAGGCGATTGTCAACTTGGCAACCGATGCTCAAGCCCGCAAAGCCCTTGCGCTTTTGGGTGTGACCGCAACCAAGTAATTCAAATTCTGCTCGAGAGTCAAACGATTCTCGAGCAGTGCTCAATCCTCTGCCTCGCTTTTATTTTTTATTTCAAAATGGATTTTACTGGAAGATCATTGACCTGTAAGTGGTACTTCGCTCGAGCAATGTTATTGTGAGGCACGATGGAATTCTTAAATCAACTCAAATCTTCATTCAATCAACCCATTCTCAGCGAACTCGAGACTCCTGATGCAGCTCTGGTTTGCACCGAAACCGAAGTCTTGTACTTAAATGCGTCTGGCTTGCAACGTGCCAACCTTGTTGATATTGCCAAAGTCAACCGCGAAGGTGACGAATTGGTCATCTCGAGCGTGGGCAGCGAACTGATTCGTGGGGCGCTGAATACCGACAAAGACGCCTTAGCAAACTTTTTTACGATTGTTCAAAGTGCTGGTCAACGCGCCCATACCAAAGCGGCAGCCGCTCGAGTATCAAACATTCCCGAAAAACCCATGCCCATTCCAGCGCCGCTCGAGATTGCACCGCCCAGAACAGTTCAGGTTGAATCGTTTCACCAAGACGTTCAGCAAGCCGTACCGCTCACCAAAATGAGTCCAGTCACCAACGACGCACCTCGAGCCGCAACCGAAAATGCTGGATTCTGGATGCGGTTTCTGGCAGCCATCATCGACGGCATTCTGGTGTCAATCATCACCAGCATCATCTCGAGCATTTTTGGTTTGAACAGGGCGATGGAACGCCTGAACGAAATCTCGAGGTCAGTTGCGGCTGGGGGCAGCATCCAAGCCATTCAGAATGAAGCCGTGTCCTTGGTTGCGCCGATCTTGCTGTCGTTGGTTTTTAGTTTGCTGGTCAATTGGTTGTACTTTGCGCTCTTGGAGAGCAGTAAACGACAAGCCACGTTGGGTAAAATGGCTTTGGGTTTAAAAGTGAGTAATTTAGACAAGCAACCGATTGGTTTTGGACAGGCGACTTGGCGTTATTTTGCCAAACAAATTCCGGCTTTGGTCGCTTCGATTGTGCTGATCGTTGGCATGGTGCCGTTAATTCCAGTGATTTCGGATGCAACAAGTCAAGCGGCTCGAGCTGCGGCTGGAACGTTTTTGTTGTTGTTTTTTGGATCGTTGTTGATTTGGCTTGTGCCGTTTGTCATGGCGGGTTTTACCGCCAAAAAACAAGCCTTGCATGACCTACTGGCGAAAACGTTGGTGGTCAAACCCAAATAGAATTTAGCAGACGATGCCGAATGTTATTGCATTTGCCGACATGGTAAGTAACAATGACAACAAAATATGCGTCCACTGACAAAATAAATGCAAAGTCACAAAAAAACACGGCTCGAGGATCAACTCTGAGCCGTGCTAAACTTGGTGCCGAAGACGGGACTTGAACCCGTACACCCTTGCGGGCGCTAGCCCCTCAAGCTAGTGCGTCTACCAATTCCGCCACCTCGGCATTTGTGAATGCGCTGTTCAGTGTTACTTGAGGGCTGAACAGCTTGAAGAGCTTACCGAGCAAACTCGAGTTTGTCAACTTCTGGTTTGTATGATACGCTCTTTCCTCGCGGGAGTCAGGGTGCCCTTTTTGGGAATTTGCTCGGATTTGCCGGACTTAACAATAAGGAAGTACCGATATGTCATTTAGCGCAGAAGACAAGACCAAGACCATTAAAGACTACGCAACCTTCGAGGGCGACACGGGCAGCACCCAGGTTCAAGTTGCAGTGCTCACCCACCGCATCAACAACCTCTCGAGCCACCTCAATGCCAACAAAAAAGACAAGCACGGTCAGCGTGGTTTGCAAGTGCTTGTCGGCAAGCGCAACAGTTTGACCAAGTATTTGCGTACCAAAGATTATGATGCTTACCGCAAGCTGATTGAACGTTTGGGTATTCGCCGCTAGTTTTACTCGCTTTTTCTCTCCAATACTCTGGAAACTTTTCCTCACAACGTCAAGAATTTGCCGTCACTGAGGGCGAACACAAGGTTCGCCCCTACGAAAATCAAAATACGTGACAGACACGAATAAACAAAAACATTCCGAACTATTACTCTAAGAAGCTCACTGTTATTTGCGGTGAGCTTTTTTTGTATTGCTATTTATTCCTGTATCGTTTTATAGCAACTACAGTGTTCCGCAAGCAAACTTCATGAATTGACATGTGCCCACATTAGGCTATACTAAGAATTATGACAAAAAACTTACAAAACTGGAAAAGGTCAATTGCCGCCCTAGCGTTGAGTGCTTTGACAGCCAGCTTTCTGGGTTGTTCTTCAACGCCTGATATTGCAACCGATCAACCATTGGCACTTGAATTGCAACCCAATGGTATCACCATGTCAAACCCGATTCAGGCATTTTCTGGCTATGTTGTGCCAAGCCCAACCCTGCGCACCAACCTGCCCCCAACCGACGTGACCTGGTGGAGTGTCAACCAAGCTTGGAACAATGGACACTTAAGCGGCAGCGTGCCTTTGGCTGACCAAGGCAACGTTGATGTATCAATCTCGAGCAACATTGGTGTTTGCAGCCTCAGCACCCTCAGCACCACGTCTACGGTTCTGAACCCAGCCATCAAAGGTGGTTTCGCGGGTTATAACAGCTTGAATGATCCATATTCGTTGCGTTTTTGCCCGAAGATTCGTCAGATTGGTTCGGCATCGGCTTATACAGTTACCCTAGATTTTAGCCACCTGACCAAAGGTTACGCCGATGAGAACACACTGATTGGCATGGCAGGCTTTTACGCCAACACCAATTTAAACTCGAGCATCAAAGTCAGTGCGACCAATGTCGATGGAACGACGATTAACGACCTGACCGGTTGGTCACTCGTCAACGGCACACCACTCGTCTGCGTGCAGGAAGCCAACAACGCGAACAACATTATTGGTACGCAGAATTTCACGGCTATGGTCAACCTGAATAAGTCCACCAGAACAGTTTTTCCAACCAAAACCAAAACCGTATATTGGCGCGGTGACATTGGCGAGGACGCCCGTCCAGCTTTACTCGAGCTACCCAAAGGTGCAAATTACAAAAAAGTCAGCTTGACCATCACCAACTACGGTCAATGCCCCAGCCGTTGCTCGGGTTGCGCGATTGATGTTTGGCACACGTTTGTCGGTCAGAAAAAACAAGCTGTTGTGGTTGACCCGCCAAAACTCAGCCTGACCAAAGAGGTTGATATTGTTCAACCCAATCCAGGGCAACCAGTTGTCTTCACGATTACGGTCAACAACACTGGTGGCAGCACGGCAACTGGCGTTCGTCTGATCGATCCCTTGCCTGCAGGCTTAACTGGCACAGACCTCGATGAAACCTTTGATTTGGACGCTGGAGCAAGCAAAACCTTTACCATTCCAGCAACGTACTCATCGGGAACGATTATCAATGTGGCAACACTGAATTGGCAACAGACGGTGATCACGGCACAAGTCCAATTGATTGAAAATATTCCATAACCAAAACTTTTAAATAGCGTTCCAAAGCAGGTTGGTTTAAACCAACCTGCTTTGGTTTTAAAACAGATCCTAAAGCAGACTCAACCACTTTTTGCAGGGCAACCGCAAAGTCCGAATTTCGTGCGTTTTGTAAGAATTCCCGATTCCTGGAAGGTGCAGCAAGCGACCCAAGCCCGTAAGGTGCTGCTTTAAGGGTCAAGAAGCGACCATGCCCGCCAGGTGCATTTTATGGTCAAGAAGCAGCGCCCCCTACGTAAAAATGCTGTGTGGTAGGGGTGAAGCTTGTCTTCACCCTTGCAATGACAAGGCGTTGAATCATTGTTTGGTGCATTGATTACAATCTGCGAGCCGGGCAGGAATGCCTCGACGCCGACGTTGACGAGCAAGCCGCCTTTGACCACGGCCTTGACCTTGCCCTTGATGAGCCCGCCCTCTTCGAAGACCTTCA
>JANLWR010000431.1:0-6711 GCA_031364625.1 Deinococcales bacterium
GGTGCTGCTGCCTTTGCCTTCGGTGAAACGTTCAAAGTCGCTATCGATCACTTCAACGAACGGGTCTTTGAGATCGGAAATGATTTTTTGAATCACAGGCACGGCTTTTTCGTAACCACAACTTGCATCTGTGCCGCACGCCTGATCGAGTTGAGGTTGATAGGTTTTACGCAAATCACGGAAGTTAGGAACTTTGGTTGGACCCGAGTAGTAGAACCCGACGTAAAACGTGGCTTGGTCAAACAAATCTTGAGCGGGTGACGCAAAGGCAGCACCAAAAACGCTGGTGGTCGCCGTTGCGAGTGCCAAAAGAACAGCTTTCTTTCGCATGGTTTCTCCTTTTGAGATATACGCATTCAGGATAACTCGAGTTCAGGTTTTCAGAAAGTGATTTTGGTTTAGGTATCTCGAGCAGAACACTCATGGTCATGACGATTTTGTGCCAAAACACTGAGGTGTCTGAGATTATCGGCGGCGTTTTCTGGACATAAAACCAGAACCCATATCCGGCGCAACACCATCGGCAATCAAATGCAACCACTGCGAGACGTAATAACCAGCCGCCAACGCCAAGAGCGTGTTCCTGGCAACTTCGGGTTTGCGCCAAAAATTCTTGAACGACATCAATAAATCAAAAACAGGACCCCGAGTCACCCCCTCGAGCTTAAAGTGCAAGATTGGATCACGCAAAAAGTACACGGGCAGTGCCAACAACAACGCCAAGTACAACAGTCGCGTTAACGGACCCACCAACCACGAATGGCTGATCCCACGGTGGCTGAAGACCCAACCGTAAGGCACCCACAAAAAACCCAACCAACCCCAATTGTTTTTAATAGACACGTGCTGCTCGGCTAAATCCAAATCTGGGGACAACAAAAACGTTCCCGCCACAAACGCCCCAGCAAACGCCAGCACCGCACCAGGCTCGAGCCTCAAGAGGTTGTTCGAGTGGGCGTAACCATACCCGCCAGAAATGGCGAGCAAACTGAGGGTGTTGATGGCATTGTGAACTTTACCAGACGGCATTGCTCGAGATTATCACGGGAAGACTTGAGAGTTACAGGCACGAAAAGCGGCAACTTCTGCTGCCTCTCATCCCCGACCCTTCTCTCCAAGGAGAGAAGGGAGTTTAGTTCTTTTACACATGTGGCTCGAGGGTTAAGCTTTCAGATTCTCGAGTGCCATTCTTGCGGCTGATAACGCGCTCGAGGCACGGTTGAAGGTTGCATCTGGAAATGCTTGTTTGATGGTTTCCTCGAGCAACGGACTGACATTAAACACACCGCCAGCAAACACAATTGGCAGCCTCTCGAGTTTAAAACGCATGTTCTGCGCAAGTTTTACCAGGGCATGTGCGGCTTGAATCAACAACTCTTGAGCGTCGGTGCTGTCTTGATTGACGGCAATTCCAACAATTGGCGCGAGGCTGGCAAGGGCTTGTCGTCCGCCACCGTAGGCAAAACTTTTGACAGCATCCCAATCAGTGCTGCCGATGTGCTCAAAAATAAGCCTCGAGAGTGGGTCTGAAATGCCGCGCTCGAGCCTGAAAAGCGCGAGTTTAAGGGCTTCGCGTCCAATCCAGAAGCCGCCGCCAGCGTCGTCGATCAAAAAACCGTAACCACCTGACCGCACCACACTGCCGTCAGTTGCGACGTGATAGGCAATCGAACCTGTGCCCGCGTAAACCAGAATGCCAGCGCCAGGGGCAAAATTGGCGCGGTATGCCAAATCCATGTCGTTCATGACTTGGACTTGTTCAGGTAAAAGCTCGAGAAACCCAGCCATAAAAACTTGAAACTCTGACGCGACCTCTAAGCTCAAACCCGTAATGCCAGCCGTCACCGCCGCAATCTGAAACGGTTTGACACGCGCCAATAATTTCTCGAGGATCGCAAAATTTGCGGCTCGAGATTCGGCATTGAACACATGCCCACTGAACGGATCAAAACTTCCAGTCTCGAGCACCAAACCTTTGGCGTTCATGACCACAAACTTGCTGCTGCTCGCACCAACGTCGATGCCCAGGGCGTTCATAAACTGTCTGGCACTTCTTTGACAAAGCGTTTGGTGATGTCCACAGGGCTGGTGATGGCAGTGCCAATCACCACGGCGCTCGCGCCAAGCTCGAAAGCGTGACCGACCTCGAAGGGCGTCCAAAAGCGACCTTCGGCAATCACGGGTACGCTGACGCTTTGGGCAATCGCCTCGAGCGTCTTGAAATCTGGTCCAACGGTTTTGTTTTTTGCCGTGTACGGCGTGTAACCCGACATGGTGGTGCTGACATAATCCGCACCCAGCTTGGCTGCGGCAACCGCATCCAGAATCGTGCTGCAATCGGCAAAGACCCGCAAACCCAATTCGTTCTGAATTCTTTGAATCAGTGTCTCGAGGGTTTCATTATTTGGGCGAGGGCGCGGCGTGGCGTCAAGCGCAATCACATCTGCTCCCGCATCGGCGAGCACTCGAGCGCTCTCGAAAGTTGGGGTGATGTAGACTTCAAAGCCCTCAGTCCAGAGTTTGTTGAGACCAACAATCGGCGCGTCTGTGACTTCACGAATGGCTTTAATGTCCTCAACGCCATTGGCTCGAATTGCACCCGCGCCACCTTGCAGCGCAGACAATGCCATCGCCCGCATGAACGTTGGTCCACGCATGGGATTGTCGTCGTAGGCTTGACAGGACACAATCAAGCACGGAAAAACGAGTGGACGCGCATCGGAAGTTGAAGGAATCGGCATGTTTACGCTACCAGATTACCGCATTCTGCTCGAGCAAGTAAGCAACATTAACGCTACAACCTCAAACCCTCTGCCAAACTCGAGAATTCTGCGGGTGTACTGGCGCACGATAACAAACTGATATACGGCAGTGCCGCCTGCATCCCACGTGTCGTTGGTCGAAATTGCGGGTGCGCCGCCAAGGGATTGAGCCAGATTACCCCCGCGCTGCGCCGTTTGATTTCACGCATGGCAGACTCGAGCACGTCCACCTCGCCAACGTCCAAACCGTCGCTCGAGATGATAACTACCGTGTCTGGCGTCAAGACTCGAGCTGCGTGTTCACGGACGAACACGCGCAAGCTCTCCCCTATGCGCGTGCCGCCGCCCCAAGCTTTGGAAAGGTTGTTCAACTCGAGCTTCTGGCGTTCTTGCACCAGTGCGCGAAGGTCGCGGGTGATGTCTTTGAGTTCGGTGGAAAACGTGAACACATCCACCCGCCGCGAACGTTGCGCCAGCGCAAAGGCAAATTGCAGCACGGCGTGACTAGCCTCGAGCATCGAACGGCTGCCGTCGAGCAGCACCACAATGCGCGGATTGCGGTGCGGATGCCCCAACCAACGCGGGTGAAGCGCCTCGCCGCCCGTACTTAAACTCGAGCGCATGGTGCGTCTGAAATCGAACTTTGAGCCTTTAGGCAGGTTGCGCCATTTTCTCGAGCGTCCAAGTTTTAATTTGTTCACCAGTTCGCTGGCGGCGCGAAGCATTGGTTCTAAACCGTCGCGCTTGATCTCGAGAACGCTGGTCTCGAGTGCGGCAGTGCTGTATTTTGCCCGCATGACCAGGTCGGACTGCTCGGCGTTTTCATCGTCATCTTCGGGCGTTTGACGCTTACTGTCACCCTCAAAATCTTGATCTTCTTGTTCACCGCTCGAGTCATCCCGCACTTTTTCATCCGATTTGTTTTTGGCTTCATCGGCTTTTTGATTGTTCGGACGCTGCGGGCGATCAGGCTCGAGCGGCGGCTGATGTTCTTGCGGCACACCCAAAGGTTTGGGAAAGAAAAAATTCGTGAACGCCCGATCAAAAACCTCCACATCCTCGAGCTTCGCGCACAACACCAAACAGAGCGCATCCCGCGCACGGTCAATGCTCGAGATTCCCACAATTTCAAAAGCCCGAAGCGCGTCTCTGACCTCAGCGGGACCCAATTTAAAATCATGCTCGAGCCGCAACACCTCGCAAAAACCAAGGATGTTCTCGGGAAGGCTCGAGGCTGGGTAATAGGGGTTCACGGTTTGACGCTTTTAGTTCTCCCCTGCTCGTAGGGGAGGTGGCAGCGAAGCTGACGGAGGGGTCTTGTGGCATTAGCTCGACGACTGAATCTTGCACGACCCCCCGCCGCAAGCGGCGACCCCCTTCTTGACCATAAAACGCACCTGCGGGCATGGTCGCTATTGCATAGGGGGTGACTTTTTACGTTATGTTTCTTACCTGACGGTGACATTGCCGTAACCAAAATCGGTCTCGAGTTCGGTTTTACGATTGCCAATGGCTTCATCCCAAATTGGGGAAAGTCGATCAATTTTATGCTCGAGCAATGCCCAATCCTCACGGGCTTTGAGGATGCAACCACGGGTTTGCTCGAGGGTGTGCTTGTCGAGGGAATCGCGGTGCAGGCTCATGAGTGCCAAGCCCCAATCGAGGGTTTCGGCAACGCCTGGGACTTTGTGAAATGGCATGGCACGAAGCTCAACCATGACTTGCGCAATTTGGCTCGAGAGTCGCTGGGAAATTCCTGGCAGTCGGGCGTGAAGAATCTTTTTTTCTTGCTCGAGGTTGGGGTAATTCTGCCACAAGTACAAGCAGCGCCGCCTGAGCGCGTCTGAAAGTTCACGGCTGCGGTTGGAAGTCAAAATAACGAACGGACGGTGCTTGGCTTTGATCGTACCCAATTCTGGGATGGTAATTTGAAACTCTGCCAGAAGCTCGAGCAAGAAGGCTTCAAAGGCTTCATCGGCACGGTCTACTTCGTCAATAAGTAACACGCACGGTTTGTCCTGGGTGATCGCCTCGAGCAGCGGGCGTTTGAGTAAAAACTGATCCGAGAAAATTTGCGCCTCTCGAGCCTCAAGGGTACTCGAATCGTTTTCGGTCAACCGAATTCGCAGCATTTGCTTGGGGTAATTCCATTCGTACCAGGCGCTGCTCGAGTCCAAACCCTCGTAACACTGCAAACGAATCAATTTTGTCTCTAGCGCATCGGCAAGCACCTTGGCGCTTTCGGTTTTGCCCACACCCGCAGGACCTTCGATCAGAAGCGGTTTTTGAATCGCCATGACGAGTTGCAAGGCGGTCGCAAACTCGTCCGAGGTGACATAACCGAGCGCCTGAAAACGATCTTTCAACGCTTCAAAACCCAAATCCATCACGAAGCCACCACGTTTTGCGGCTCGAGGTAAGCGCTCGGGTTTTTCAGGAAACGCCGTTTGCAATTTGGACAAGAAAAATAATACGTCACACCCTCGAATTCGGTGAAATGAACGGCGCTGGCAATTTCAATTTCTTCGGCATCAACAGGGCTGATGGCGTACCCAGGACGCTCGAGGGACAGACCAAAAATGGTTGAATTTTGTGTGGAGGCAATGTCGGGTGGGGGCGCATGGCTATGTTCTTGACCATAAAACGCACCTTCGGGCATGGTCGCCGCCCCTACAACGTCAACGGCGTTTGTTTCGCTCAAGGTATTTTGGTTTTTTGCACGATATTCCTGCGCATTGTATGTGCTCGAGTTGGTGAACATGGGCGTGTCAGAATCTCGAGCGGCGATAATTTCGGCAAGGATAGAAACCGCGACCTCGGAGGGCGTTTTGGCGTTGATGTCCAAACCAATCGGATTGCGAATTTTCGCGGTCAGACTGGCATCCATCCCTTGAAGCTCGAGCAATTCACGCACGGTTACGGCGCGTTTGCGGCTGGCGAGCAAACCGACAAATCCAACCCTGGCGTTCAAGATCAACTCGAGCACTGGTTCGTCGTAATGTCCTTGTGAGGCGACCACGGCTGCCATGCCAACACAAATATTTTTGGGCAGTGACTCGAGGTAGGCGCTTAAATCTTGTAACGCCACAAGTTTGCACGGCGCAGCTTCAAGGTCACGCAATTCTTCGCGGGTGACAACACGCACCACTTCATACTCGAGCATTCCACCCAAAGCGGCAACAGCTTGCGCGACGGGCGTGAAGCCTGCCACCAGCAACACTCGAGCGCGGGTGTGCGGCTCGAGGTAGACATCCGCCGCGCCTTCGGAGGCGCAAGTCATCGGGACAACAATGCTTTCTGCGTCGGCAGCGTGTTGCAGCGTCTCGAGGGTCGCATCAGGACGAATCAAAACCAACCTCGGTTTGCCCAAACGCAACGCCTCGAGTGCCTGTTTGCGCACGATTTCCCGAGAGCAACTCCCACCGACAAAACCTTCCATTCGACCATCGGCAAAAATGATGGCTCGGTCGCCAATGTGCGAACTGACCGGAGCGCGTCTCGAGACGACGGTGGCGGTCGTAAACGATTCCCCATCGCGTTTGAGGCGCGAAAGGCGTTCAAAAAAATCGGGTGTGTTCGTCATGATTTCCTCGAGAGACTAATGAAAGCCGTACTGAAAAGCTTGATTGCCGCGCTCGCCATGAACTTGGGCGTTAAACGAAATGATGATGCGGTCTTTGTCACCATCGTAAGGCATGGCTTTGTGATTTAACCACGACGGGAACACAATTAACGTGCCCTCTTCGGGGGTCACATCGAAATTGATGTCTTGCAAATACGCGTTGCCCATGTCCATGTGCGCCCCGCCAAGCAAACCCAACTGATGCCCGTAAAACCGTGTGATGCCGTTACTCGATCCAAGATTTGGATGCGAAGCACGTTTCCCCTGTTCGTCTATTTGCACGTAATACACGCCCGACCACGAGCAATTGCCGTGGTTGTGAATGTC
>JANLWR010000477.1:0-3596 GCA_031364625.1 Deinococcales bacterium
GTGACTGAATCAAAGTTTTTGACCCTCTCCCGCCTGCGGGAGAGGGTGACGAGCACAAGCGAGTCGGGTGAGGGTGGCACTCGAGCCAGCCTCAATAACATTGGAATTCGTATGTTCTTACAGTTCAATTTGTAGATACCAAATGAGTTCTATAAACTCGAGCTTTTAGCTGGTGACATCGGCGGTAACTACCATCACACTCGAGCTTCACCATTCGGTCTAGGCTTTTACCCATGAGTGATTTGCGGAGTGATAAAATGGTCAAAGCCGTTGGCAAGGTCATGAAAAACTTAAACATGATGTTCGGCAATGCTGCAGCGCACGTCGAGCAAGTTGAAATGGCTGTTCCAGCCCCAGAACCCGTGAACGATGCGGACACCGCCATTTTTGCCCAGGCGCTCGAGAATCTGAAACTCGAGGCGGGGAACGAAAAACCAAAAGTGAAAGCCAAGAAACGTTATTTGTTTACTTGAAAACTCGGGTTTTTTGGTTGCTTGTATTTTACGCGTTTTGAAGCCAAATTCCAATACGTGTATTGGCATATGTTTTTTACTAAACTTGGTGGTACGCTCCTCGAGACTGCATTTAGTCTCGGTTTTGTCATGGTTTTATGGTTGACTCTTATCGGCTCGAGATTGCGGAGGTTTAGGTGCAAAATGAATTTTTTGGAATTGGGAAGTACCTGCTTGCGCACCGTCGTCAATGGTTTTGGGGCATTTTTTTTGTGCTGGTTTCGGTTGGCGCAAACTTGGCGGGTCCACCCTTAATTGTTGGTCGGGCTGTGGATGCGCTTAGGGCTGGCACGGCGACCACGGGTCTAATCGTGCAGTATGCGCTGCTTATTTTACTGACCGCGCTGATCTCGAACGCCGCAACCTTTATGATGCGGCGTTTTTTGGTGGTTGCCAGCCGTCAAATTTCTTACGAGGTGCGGCGCGATATTTTCAAGAACCTGACCAAACAAGACCAGGGTTATTTTCACAACAACCGCACGGGCGACCTGATGAACCGTTTGACGGGTGATCTAAATACCGTCCAAGAAATGCTCGGCTTTGGGGTATCGCAAGGCTCGAGCACTTTTTTAACCATGATTATCAGCCTCAGTTTGATGTTCGCACTCTCGCCCACTTTGGGCTTGGTAACGCTGTGCGTTTTTCCGATCATTGCGACCATTTTATTTTTTGTCATTAAAACCATTGGCAAGCGCCACGTTGCGGTGCAAGAACAAGCCTCGACCATTTCGGCGAAAGCCCAAGAAAATTTTTCTGGCATTCGGGTGGTCAAAGGCTACGCCATCGAAGACCGTGAAATTGGTGAGTACAAAACCATGAACCTCGAGTATCGCCGTCGGGTGATTCGATTGGCAATGATCGAAGGTCCGCTTTGGGCTTTTGTCGGTTTGCTGATGAATTTCGTTTTTATTGCGGTGCTGTTAATCGGCTCGAGACAACTGATTACCTCTGATGCAAACGCACGCTTTGCTGGTTTAACCATTGGTCAGTTTGTGCAATTCACGACGTATTTGTTTAACTTGCAGTGGCCCATGCTCGCAGTTGGCGTGATGGCGAGCCTGATTCAACGGGGCGCTTCGAGTTGGCAGCGTTTGCAGCAGATTCTCGAGGTGCAACCCGCCATTCGTGATTCTGAACGCACGGACAGCAGCATCAAAACGGTGGCAGGGAACATTCGTTTTGAGAACCTCAGTTTGAGTGCCGACAACCGCACGTTACTGAACAACATCAATCTCAGCATTCCCAAAGGTCAAACATTGGGCATTACAGGGCGCACGGGGGCGGGCAAAACCCTGCTGGCGTCCCTGGTTGGACGGATGCAAGACCCCAGCTCTGGGCGGGTACTGGTGGACGGTCACGACGTGCGTGACATTCCAGTTTCGGTCTTGCGCAGCCATATTGGTTACGTGCCGCAAGAACCGTTTTTGTTCAGCGACACCATCGCCGAGAACATCGCCTTTGGTCTGCTCGAGAGTACCCAGGTTGAACACGCCAACAAACCCGATTTTGCAACCATCACTTGGGCGGCGGGCGTGGCGGGGCTGGCAAAAGATGTCGAGGATTTTCCAGCCAAGTACGACACCATGCTCGGCGAGCGCGGTGTGACGCTCTCGGGTGGGCAACGTCAACGCACGGCGCTGGCTCGGGCGGTGGCGCGAAAACCGGAGATTCTGATTCTGGATGACAGCATGAGCGCGGTGGACACCGAAACCGAATCGAGAATTTTGAATGAACTGAAAACCGTGCTCGAGGATCGCACCGTGCTCCTGATCGGGCACCGCGTCAGCACGCTGCGTTACGCGGATCACATCATTGTGCTCGAGCATGGACGAATTTTTGAGCAGGGCACGCACGACGAACTGATTGCGATGGGTGGCGTTTACGCCGAAATGGAGCGCAAGCAAGGGCTTGAAAACGTGCTCGAGGTTGACGAAGAACCAAACAATAACATTCAGAAACTCGAGGTGAACTGATGCGCGAAGAGGACGCTTTTAAAAAACAATTCGATTGGGAGTTGACCAAACGAATTCTGGTCTACTTAAAACCGTATTTTTGGGTGGCGGTTGGCGGCGTGGTCTTGTCATTCTTGATCGCCGTTGCCAGCCAGACCTTCCCGAGACTTTTAAAAACCGCGATTGACCAGTACCTGTCCCCAGCCGCAGGCTCGAGCTTTAGCGCCCTGTCCGTCGATGCGCGGCTGCAAGGCGTGACCACGATTGCACTGTTTATTTTGGGTGTGGCGTTCATCGAGTTTGTCACGCGTTACGCGTTTCAATTCACGCTCTCCTGGCTTGGACAGAACGTGCTGTTTGACGTTCGCGCCGACCTTTTTAGTAAATTGCAGCGCTTACCACTGGCGTACTTTGACAAGAATCCGGTTGGGCGTCTGATTACGCGTGTGACCAGCGACGTGGACGCGATCAATCAATTTATCACCAACGGTTTGCTGACCTTAATCACCTCGATTTTTGTGGTCGCAGCCGTGCTGTTCAATATGTTCAGCCTCAATTGGCAACTGGGTTTGATTGCCACGGCAACCGTACCGATCTTGTTTTTCTCGGCACGTTACTTCCAAACCAAATTCCGCGATTCGTACCGCGACCTGCGCATCAAACAAGCGATTGTCAACACCAGCTTAAACGAAAACATTACCGGCATGGGCACAGTCCAACTTTTTAACCGCGAAGCCCGCAACCGCCGCGATTTCAACAACCTCAACTCGAGCTTCCTGCGTGCCAACCTGACCACGGTTCACTGGTTTAGTTTTTACTTTCCGGTGGTTGGGCTCATCTCGAGCATGGCGCTGGCGCTGGTGATCTGGTACGGTGGCGGTCAAGTCATTCAGAATGTTGTGACCATCGGTACGCTGGTGGCATTCACGCGTTACGTCGGTAATTTCTGGCAACCGTTGCAAGATTTAAGCGATGTCATCAACAACCTGCAAGCCGCAATGGCAAGTAGTGAACGTATTTTTGGCATCCTCGACGAACCAGAATCGGTGGCGGACAAACCAAATCGTGGATTCTGTCGGTCGGGCTTCACCGTGATCGTCAAGCTCCGCATCAATCGCCCTGAGATAGTTCT
>JANLWR010000557.1:0-6675 GCA_031364625.1 Deinococcales bacterium
CACTCGAGCTTGACCGTTAAAGCCATGACCAGCGACCAAACAGGTGGCGTCCCAGGATTCCACCCCAGCATGAAAGGTTATCCCGAAGATGCTCGAGTTCCGTGGGGTTTTGGTTGGTCGGTGCAAACCACCGCCCTGCCAGGATTGTTTTCCGAACTCGCCTCGTTTCGCACCTTTGGGCATGGTGGCGCGAGTGGTTGCCAATTGGTCTGCGACCCAGAAACCGAAACGGTGGTCGCCATTCTAACCAACACGCATCTTCGCGTCGGGCGTGACCCGTGGTACGCGAGGTTGCAATCCATTATCAACGCAGCATTTGTGGCGGTCAATTGAAATTCGAGCATCGAAATGTTTGAAAATTAAATCATTCAGTTGGAAAAATATATTTTAAAGAATCAATTTTGAAAACATAAAAAAATCACTATTCTCGAGGGCGAACACAAGGTTCGCCCCTACGAAACCCAAAAGAAGGCTGAAGTCTTCTGGCTCTCGAGGTTCTTATGACACAGCGCAAACCGCCAATCGGTTACACCTTCCCACTTTCGCCAGATGGTCGCGCCAGCATCGTGCCGCCGCCACCGTGGCATTATTCTGGTGATTTTTTGATTGCCGAATACCGCACCAACCCAGATGCAGTCATTGCGCTGCTCCCTCCCGAACTCGAGCCTGCGGATGACCCTGGCGCGGTGGCAGCGATTTTTGCCGATTGGCAGTCGTGCAGCGATGATTTTCACGAGTTGACCGACCCGATTCAAGCGCAGTACAAAGAATTTTTTATTGTGGTGGGCGCAAAATATCAGGGTCAGCCAGTCTCGAGGTGCGTGTACATTTGGGTGGACAAGGACTTTGCGATGTACCGGGGGTACATTCAGGGTTTCCCAAAAAAACTGGGGTCAATTCACATGACGCGCACGTTTGCTGCCGGCAAAGCCGCGCCCAAAATTGAGGCTGGCGCTCGGTTCGGTGCGACCTGCACGGCGGGTTCTCGAGAGATTGCGCGAAGCGTTGTGACCTTGATTGAACTTTCCAAAACAGGTCCAACCGTCAACGACCCACCGATGTACAACTCGAGGCATTTTCCGGCGTACAACGGTTTGCGCCCAGACGTGTTTGAACTGGTAAAATCTGGGGGTTTAGACCGCGAAGCCACACCGATCTGGGAGGGTGATGCGACGCTCGAGTTTGGGGCAAACACCATCGAAGATTTGCAGGCAATACGACCACTCGAGATGCTGAAAGGTTACAAGTTTAGTTTTGGGTACACGGTACATGGCGGCGAAGTGATTTTGCAGCACGATAAAGATGCGGCACAGGAGGTACGACGTTGAAACACGTTCGGGTTTTACACAATGGACTGGCAGAAAAAGGGATTCTCGAGGGTAGCACCGAGAGTGGCATGATTACGCTCGAGAATGGCGTGGAAATCAGTGCGGCAAGTGCGAGTTACCTCTCCCCCATTGAACCGCGCCAGATTTTTGCCACGCATTTAACTTACCGCTCGAGGTGTGTCGAGTACGACATGAAAAAACTGCCCGATTCGCCTGCTTGGTTTTTAAAGCCGATCAGTTCATTGTCGCACCATCAGGCGACGGTGGCACGTCCTAAGGGTTGTCATTACCTCAATTACGAGGGCGAAATTGCGGTTGTCATCGGGAAACGTTGCAAGGGTGCGACCCTCGAGAATGCGTTAAGTTTTGTCCAGGGATACACGATTGTCAACGATTTTGGCGTTCACGATTTTCGTCATGCAGATCGCGGCGCAATGATTCGCGTCAAAGGGCAGGACGGCTTTTGCCCGACGGGTCCGGTCATGGTGGACGCGAGCGATGTCAACCCCGAAAACCTGCATTTGCGAACTTTCGTCAACGGTCAAGTCGTACAGGAAACCAACACGGGCAGCGACCTGATGTTCTCGGTGGCGTACCAAATCGCTGACCTGTCCCGCTTAATCACGCTCGAGGCTGGGGACATGCTGCTGACTGGCACACCCGCGCATTCCAGACCCGTTAACATTGGTGATCTGGTCGCGGTCGAAGTGGACGGCATCGGACGGCTCGAGAACAGAATCATTGAACTCGAGGATGACCTTGAACCCGTCGGGATTCAACCGCAAATCACGGCGGCGACCCTGCATGTGGCGCTGGCAATTCCTGAAGACGAAGCCGAACGTCGCGTCTCGAGCGGGCAGGTTTAAGCCGTGGGCACGCAAGTCGGAGTTTCTCAAATACTTGTTGATCGTTCTAACATTACCCAAGGAGTTCCTATGAAATTGGTTTCTGCAATTCATCACGCGGCGTTGCGGGTCAAAAATCTCGAGGAGGCTTTTGCACGTTGGTCACACACCCTCGGGCTTCACGGCGAGTTACACAACGACCACGCGATCCTGCGTTGCAGCCACGAAGACTTTGGTTTGCTGCTGCTGCCAGGTGATAAACCAGGTTTGGAATACGTGGCATACGAACTCGCACCTAAGCTCTCGCTCGAGGAGGCAAAAACCGAATTGCAGACTCGAAGTTTGGTTTTTGAAGCCATCACCGTTCCGCACCGAGGACCTGGCTTAAAACTCCAAGACCCCGATGGTAACAGTATTGTGCTGCTCGAGCGCTTCCGTCAAAGTCCGACCTACCCCAGCGAGGTGCAATACTCGAGCCGCATTCCAGGTTTTCACCCACGCAAATTTGCCCACGTCAATTACCTGACCAGCAACGCCAAACAAGCCGTCAGTTGGTACATCGAAAAACTCGGTTTTGGTTTGACCGACTGGGTGGGCGACGAGGGCTGCTGGCTGCATGTCAACAGCGATCATCACGTGCTGGCATTTGTTGAAAAGGGTTACAACCACATTCATCACGTCGCCTTTGAACTGGTGGACTGGGGCGAAATGCGGGTAGCCCTCGATCATCTGGCGCAAAATGCACGCCCTGTCGTCTGGGGACCCGGGCGACACGGCGTCGCCCGAAATTTGTACTCGTACATCCGAATGCCCGAAGAAGATATTTTCATGGAACTTTTTTGCGACCTCGAGCAACTCGTGCCCGATCACGAACCACGTTACTACCCAGACGACGCGCACACCAGCAACACCTGGGGAATCCTGCCACCGCGCACGTACTTTCGCTTTGATGCGGAAGCGATCAAATCTGAGAGTGACCAGACTGAGGCGTACCTCGAGCGGATACCAACAGTTGTTTGAAAACTTGAATTAAATCTAACAAATAAAACTGCCCAAAGGAGGTGTTGAGCATCCAGCCAATTGTTGATAATTTCTTGTTACGATTTCGTTTTCAACAGAACATCTAACTAAGTGTTAGATAGGATCGTAGATTGAAATACAAGATCAACTAGGCTTAAGCTAACTTATGGCTTCAATAAAAACGGCAATCGAGTGGACTGATAAAACATGGAATCCTACTACTGGTTGCGATAAAGTCAGTGCAGGATGTAAGTTCTGTTATGCCGAAGTGATTACTGAGCGTTTTGCCTCAAGTTTTCCAAACGGTTTTCGGTTCACGATGCACCCAGATCGTCTTAATGAGCCACGTCGTTGGCGTAAATCTTCACTGGTATTCGTTAACAGCATGAGTGATCTTTTCCATGAGCAAATGCCGCTCGAGTATTTGCAACAAATTTTTGCGGTCATGCGTG
Organism: Deinococcales bacterium; assembly: GCA_031364625.1. Taxonomy (GTDB): domain Bacteria; phylum Deinococcota; class Deinococci; order Deinococcales; family JAAFIG01; genus JANXTZ01. The sequence goes on from JANLWR010000557.1 coordinate 3,646, forward strand.
AATGTCCTCAACATGTTTTTCAAATACTTACCAAGCGGCATGAGAGGTTAGTCGAACTCGCACCATTTCTTGAATGGTCGCCAAATATATGGATGGGAGTTAGTGTTGAAAATCAAGCTAATGCACATCGCGTAGACTTTTTAAGAGATGTCCCAGCGAAGGTGAGATTCCTTTCCTGTGAGCCTTTAATTGGTGCGCTCAAACTTGATCTGACCGATATTCACTGGGTCATAACTGGTGGTGAATCCGGAGCACTACATAGAACTATAAAAGCTGAATGGGTACGCGATATTAAGGATCAGTGTCAGGCTCAAGGGGTAGCTTTCTTTCACAAGCAATGGGGAGGACGTACCCCAAAGAGTGGAGGGCGCTTATTGGATGGTCGAACATGGGATGAAATGCCTTTTGCACTAAAACCCCAAGGGCTGCTGTCCACGCTGGACGATTCCATCCAAAACGTTATTCCCGATATTGATTCCAGCGCTATGCTTACTCGCAAACACCAAGCCGTGCATAGCCGCGTTCTTTGAATTCCGAGCGATAATTTGCTGATCGGCAGTAGTGAATCCAAGTGTTCGTAATTGCACAGCATACAGTTCGAGAAATGCACTGAATCCGCTAATTCCAGGCATATCACCACCATCAAGTTGATCTTTTACAGTCCGCCAAATCTCTGAACCGAAGAATTTCGTGATTCTGGAATGTACCGCAGGATTATTGACATTGCGGCTAACTCCACTGGCACTGACCAGCATAAAAATATCTGCCCTTTCTCGCGCACCAATTAGCTTTACGCTTTGCCATTCAAGACTCATGTCGTCAGGATCGAGTAAAAATAGAGTAGGTGTAAGACGGTGAATACCATTCAAGATACTTGGTAGCACTTTGTTAAAATCAGCTTCGTGTATGTGTACCCGAGACTGTTCAGGATGTGCTTCAACATGTTGACGTAAAGATGTCAAGACACTTGGAACTGATTCTATAAAATGTAACGTACTAAATTTTGTTTCTTTAGGAGGTTTCCCAACAGCATTTAAAGCAATCAATGGCGAACCATTTCGGATTACACCTGTTATTTCATCCTTATTGATTCCAGGTCCGGCAAATCCATCCACATAACAAGTATTTTGTGCCTTGTTACAGGCAGTCAAGAATGCAGGCATATAAGCTTCAAGAAAATCTAGCTTGTCAAGTGTCCATGAGTGTGCTGGTCTGGTATTGGCTTCTTGTTTGCGTTTTGGCATGGCATCCTTCATCGCGTAACTGCATCACCACTTAATAGGGGTTGAGGATTTCGTAACAGCAAGCGATATTGATTTTTATCACAATACATTATCATTAACTTATTATTCAATCATTCCTGCTAGACATCAAAATATCTGAAATCAGAATATGAAACTTAAATTTTTACAGATTCCCAAAATTAAGATATTTAGGAGTTGATATTTTGCAAAATCGTCCCAGTTTACCGCTCGACATTTCTCGAGCCGATTTGATTCAACAAGCCGCACAAATCATCGGTGATGCCTGGTCGAGTTTCGATCAAGCCCGTCCAATAGAACCCGCCATTTCCGAGGTCTTACGAGAGTTGACAACGCGCCCTCTCAGCAATTCTCCAACCCCTGCACTTGCGGCGCTTGAGGAGGCTCGAGGGTTTTTGGACACGAGTTTGGCGCAGTCTCGCCCGCGTTATTTTGCCTTTGTCGGCTCGAGTGGTCTCGAGATTGGGGTGCTGGCGGACGCGTTGGCTTCGTGTTTTGATGTGAATTTGGCGACCAGCGCGAAAAGTGCGGATTTGATTGAACGTCAGGCGCTCGAGTGGGTGGCGCAACTTCTGGGGTTTCCTTCTGGCGCTGGCACGATCACCAGTGGCGGCATGATTTCCAACTTGACGGCTTTAACGGCGGCTCGAGAACGCGCCCTGCCTGACGTGCGCCGAACGGGTCTCGCCAGCCGTCCTTGCGCCTTGTACTGCTCGAGCGAGGCACATTATTCGGTGTCTCGAGCGGCGGAAGTCTTGGGAATCGGGGCGAATCAGGTCAGGAGTTTACCGATTGATGCCGCGCACCGTGTCAAAGCTGAGGCTGTGGCTGCCGCGATTGATGCCGACATTGCCGCAGGAATTATTCCTGTTGCCGTGGTCGCCACCGCAGGCACGACCCTGACTGGTGCGATAGACCCACTCGAGGAACTGGCAGACATCTGCGCGGCTCGAGGGGTGTGGCTGCACGTGGATGGTGCTTACGGTTTGCCTGGTGCGGCGGTGCTGACGATGCGAAGTCGTTTTGCAGGTTTGGAACGGGCAGATTCTATTTCGGTAGATGCCCATAAATGGTTGTACCTGCCCAAAGCTTGCGGTGTGGTGCTGGTCAAAAACCGTGGCGACCTGGCGGCGGCGTTCACGCACGACGAATCGTACATGCTTCACGACGATCATCAACCGTACAACGCCGTAGATTTGACACTCGAGTATTCGCGTCCCTTTCGGGCGTTAAAACTCTGGTTGGCGCTTCGGGTACACGGCGCAGATCAGTACCGTGCCGCCATCGCCAGAAATCTTGCCCAAGCGCAACTGTGCAAACAATTGATTCAAAACTCGAGCGAGCTTGAATTGCTGGTCGAACCGCAACTTTCAACCGTGCCATTTCGGCATGTTCCCGCAAATTTACACGGCAACGAAGCCGCGCTCAATCAGCACAACCTCGAGCTTGTGAAAATTATGCAAGACGATGGACGGGTGTACATTTCTTCGGCACTAGTAGACGGCAAAATTTGTCTCAGACCATGCTTTGTTAACTTCCGCACGTCCGACGCTGACGTGCAAACTTTGATTGATGTGACGATCGAGTTAGGAAGGTTATTGGTTGGGAACACCACCTAAAATTGTCGTAGCGCGTCCAGCTTAAATTGGTGGTCGAGGATACCAGTGCATTAACTTCACTCGAGCTTCATCCACCCCAAACCGCCACACCGCTTTCGCTTGCATTTCATTCCGAGTCTCCTCCCACGCTTTCGTCTCCGCCACCAACG
>JANLWR010000567.1:0-7294 GCA_031364625.1 Deinococcales bacterium
CTTCAGACCAGTTGTGCTGCTCGAGGACTTTACGCGCCAGTGAATACCCGTTGGTGTGCAGACCACTCGAGGGGAACGCCAGAATCGCATCACCCACGGCAATACTCGAACCGTCAACCGCATTTTGAAGGTCCACCACGCCCACGATTGTTCCCGCCACATCAAGTTCGCCCTCGAGATAGACGTTCGGCATTTCAGCCGTTTCGCCGCCGAGCAACACGCAATTTGCGGTTTTGCAAGCCCGTGCCATGCTCGAGACAATCTGCGCCACGAGTTCGGCACTCAGTTTGCTGGCAGCGATGTAATCCATGAAAAACAAGGGTTTTGCGCCCTGTACCAAAATGTCATTGATGCCGTGATTGACAATATCCGCGCCGATGCCATCCCACAGGTTCAGCTTCGCCGCAATTTTGGTTTTTGTCCCCACGCCGTCCGTGCTGGCAACAAGCACCGGAGTCTCGAGGTTCTTGAGTGCCGAAGCGTCAAACATCCCGCCGAACGCGCCAACACCCGCCAAAACCCGAGCGTCGTGGGTACTTTTGACCGCGTCTTTCATCAGTTGCACGGCTCGAGTTCCCTCAGCTATGTTCACGCCGCTCGAAGCGTAAGAAGATGTGGTGCTGAAATTTGATTTGCCAATGTCACGGCGAAACTGCATTCCTTCAAATCTCACAAACTCGAGGGCGGCGTAAGCGTTCTTCAAGGCAAGCTCGAGGTTTTCACCAACACCCGTAACGCTAAGAACCCGTCCGCCATTCGTGACAATTTTTTCAGCCTCGAGTTTTGTTCCCGCATGAAAAACTAGGGCGTTTTCAAACCGATGCTCGAGTCCAGTAATCTCGAGTCCTTTAGGATAATTTCCTGGATAACCTGGGCTGGCAGCCACCACCGTTGCACACGAGCCAAACTTCCATTTGATGTCAAGTTTATCGAGCGTTCCATCAACGCAAGCCTCAAAAATCTCGAGCAAATCTGTCTCGAGAAGTGGCAGAATCGCTTGGGTTTCGGGATCACCAAAACGCGAGTTAAATTCAATCACCCGAATGCCGTTCGGGGTCAGCATCAACCCCGCGTAAAGCACGCCCTTGTACGGAATTCCCCTGGCATTCATGCCTTGCACCACAGGCTCGAGAATTTCTGTTTTGATCTCCTCGAGTGTTGCCGCCGAAATGTCTGGCACTGGGGCGAAAGCGCCCATGCCACCCGTGTTTGCGCCCGTGTCAGCCTCACCGATGCGTTTGTGATCTCGAGCGGCGGGCATCAGTTTGACGGTTTGACCGTCCACGAACGCCAGCACGCTCAGTTCGGGTCCGCTCATGCGTTCTTCGATCAACACCGTGCTCCCAGCCTCACCAAATTCGCCAGCAAAAATTCGCTCGAGCGCCTGTTCTGCGCCAGACAAATCATCACAAACAATCACGCCTTTGCCGAGCGCCAAACCATCGGCTTTAACCACAAAACCAGGACTCGAGAAAGGATGAGACCGCACGAAAGCCAGCGCCGTCTCGAGGGTTTCAAACACGCCGGCAAGGGCGTTTTTGACCCCGACTTCACGCATGATTTCTTTGGCAAACGCCTTGCTCCACTCGAGCTTCGCTGCGTTTTGCGTTGGACCAAAAACCCGAATGCCACGCAACGTAAACGCATCCACGATGCCCGCCGCGAGCGGATCGTCAGGACCAATCACCACAAAATCAATCTGGTTTTCAATTGTAAACTCGAGCAACTTACCGATTTCGCTGACGGCGATATTGACGTTGTTCGGATGCGTTCCCGCATTCCCAGGCGCTACAAAAACCTGGCTGACTTTAAAGCTTTGCTCGAGCTTCCAGGCGATGGCGTGTTCGCGTCCGCCGCCACCAACGACCAAAACCTTCACGCGCCACCCTCGAGAAACATGTTTTTTGTAGGGGCGCATGACCATGCGCCCCTACGTGCAACGTTCTCTTTCAAGTCAAGCTCCCCTCAAACAGCGCTTGATCTCGAGTGTCACCGAACAACCATGCAGGAATTTCGATGGGGTATTCGCCCGAGAAACACGCGGTGCAATGCCCATGCTGCATACTCGAGCCTTCACCGATGGCACTTTTTAGACCATCTACGGAAAGGTACGCGAGGCTGTCAGCGCCGATATGCACCCGAATTTCCTCGAGCGTTTTGTTGTGCGCGATCAATTGGTTATAGGTTGCCATGTCCACGCCCATGAAGCACGGGTGCTTAATCATTGGGCTTGCCACGCGAACGTGAACTTCAATCGCGCCAGCGTCGCGCACCAGTTGCACCAGTGGACCCGAAGTCGTGCCGCGCACAATGCTGTCGTCAACCAGCACAATGCGTTTCCCCTCGAGATTTGCCCGAAGCGGGTTGTATTTGAGTTGCATTCCAAGCTCGCGCAGGCTTTGGTCGGGTTGAATGAAGGTGCGTCCGATGTAACGGTTTTTAATCAAGCCTTCGGTGTATGGAATACCAGTCTCGAGCGCAAAACCGATGCCATGCGGGGTGGCGGAATCTGGTACGGCAATCACGACATCGGCAACAACGGGGGCTTCTTTGGCAAGTTGCCGCCCAAGGCGTTGACGCACGTCGTGAATGACCTGTCCTTCCATGACCGAATCTGGACGGGCAAAGTACACGTATTCAAAGCTGCATAGAGCTTTCGGGGCGTCATGCTCGAGTTTGATGCTGGTGATGCCGTGCGCATCGATTTTGATGATCTCGCCAGGTTCGATTTCGCGCACGAATTCCGCGCCAATTGTAAAGAGCGCACTGGTCTCGGAGGCAATCATGTAGCCACCCTCGAGTTTACCCAGACACAACGGGCGCAAACCGTTCGCGTCTCGAGCGCCGTAAATCGCGTCGCGGGTCAGAATCGCCAGCGAGTACGCGCCTTTGGCGACCCGCATCAAACCCAGAATGCGTTGCTGCCAACGGTCAAGATTGGACTCGTTGGTTTTTAATTCTGACCAGGCATCAACGGGCGCTGCCAGCATCAGGGTCATGATTTCGCTGTCGCTGGTGCTTTGCAAGCCGCCACCACGCTCGAGCAGCATTTTGCGAAGCTCTAAAGTGTTCGTCAGGTTGCCGTTGTGCGAGACACCAAGTGGACCATAGATGGTTTCAATGAGAAATGGTTGGGCGTTGCGCAATAAGCTCGAGCCTGTGGTGCTGTAACGGTTGTGCCCGATGGCGTGCGAACCGATCAGGGGTTTCATGTTGGCTTCGTTAAAAACCTGCGAGACCAAACCCACGTCCTTATGAAGGTAAGCGCTTTTGCCGTCACTGGTGGCAATTCCTGCCGCCTCCTGCCCACGGTGTTGCAGGGCGTACAATCCGAAAAAGGTCAGGCGGGCAACGTCGCGCCCTGGGGCGTAGACGCCGAAAACGCCGCATTCGTCATGCGGTTTGTCATCAGTAAAGGCTAGGGTCACAGTTTCTCCTGAGGAAGGGTTTCAAACAACACAACCTCAAGTCTACCCTCGAGAGTCTTTGGGGGCAACGGTTTTATTTCATGCTGGTTTGGGCTAGACTGGCTGTTACACCAAAAAAATTAAACAAACAAACGTTTGCGGGTATTGCTTACGCTAAATGGCGAATGTAAAGTCTCGAGCCAAGCCGTACAGTAGTCCTCGAGGTGAGTCCCGTAATGATTTCAAAGCCAATCGAACACAACCCCGAATTCAAGCCAATTGCGCTTGAAATTCGTCACGATTCAGATGCTCGAGATTCTGAACTCAGTCAAACTTAACCTAACCCACCAGCATTTTCTCGCTCGAGTAAGGTTGCGACCAAACTCGAGTTTCTTATTTTTGGCGCTGTGTTCTAACGGCTATGATGCTCGACTGTCTCTCGAGTGGTACGGGTTCGATTCCCGTCAGTGCCGCCAAATAATGCCTCGCTTCGCTCAAGCAGTGCCGCCAAATAATGCCTCGCTTCGCTCAAGCAGTGCCGCTAGTATTGAAGGTTCTTCCAACGGTTAAGATACCTGTCTGATACACAGGCAATACAGGTTCGATTCCTGTACCTTCAACCAATTCGAGTTCAATCTGAACTCAGCAAATTGCTTGCTCGAGATTTTGCTTTACGTTCCCTGTGCGAAATTGCCCACTCGAGTTTCAAAAATCAGGTATCGTTAGTCTGATGCGTTTCTGGACTGTTCTGACAACAATGCTTTTTGCTTGCGCCCTGGTCACACCCACGCAAGCAATCCCCGTTTCTTCAACCCTTGAGCGCGGCGCGAATGTGTTGGTTCGTAACGCCGAATCGTTTTTGGAGGCTCGAGTCAGCACGAAAGACATGTTGCTCTCGAGTTTGCAAGCACCGCCCAAACCGCTTATTTTGCGGGTTTTAATTGGTCAACAATCCAAAGCCAACCTGATCTTTCCAACCTCACACAATGCCACTTACACCGACGGCACACTCTTAAGTCAGTCCACTACGCCGCTCGAGTGGAATTTATCGATTCAAAACGGCAAAATTGCGATTGTCACCGAGGCGGGTTTGTTCGACACGGGTCATAATCGTTTGGTGTTTCAAACCGATTTTGGTGGTTATTTTCAATTTGGTGGTCGGGTTTACCGTGGTGCGGCAATCATTACCGTGCGCGGTGGAACGTTAAACATTGTTAATGCCCTGGATGTCGAAGATTACGTGCGCGGCGTCACCCCAGTGGAAATGCCCAGTTCGTGGCCCGATGAAGCTCTGAAAGCCCAAACCATCATCGCCAGAACGTATGCCATCGCCAAACTCAACCAGTCAGGCGATTACGATGTCTGCCCCACAGCGGCTTGCCAAGTTTACGGTGGCGCAAACGTCGAAACCATCCGAGGCAATGCCGCAGCCGATGCCACCAGGGGTTTGATCGTTTCCTGGAATGACCGTCCTGCGACCACGTACTTCAGTTCGGACAGTGGCGGTTACACCGCATCGGGGCAAGAGATTTGGGGAACGAACACCCCGTACCTTCAAGCCCGTCCAGACCCACTTTCAACCGCCCCAAACAACCCTTGGAGTTTAAAAATCTCGAGCGGCACGATTCAAAGTGTGGTCAATCGATATGCTGCCAAAGCAGGCAATTTCCGTTCGATTTCAATTCCCGCCCGAACCGAATCTGGACGCCCCAGCGCCTTGGACATCACAGGCGCTGGCGGCAGTGTGCGCGTGACGGGCACGAACGTTTACGCGTTCATTCGGGCGTTGGGAGCAAAAAGCTCGCTCATCGGTATTTCCTCGAACAACCCGCTCGTGCTCGAGGGTTACGGCAACGGTCACGGCGTGGGTTTGTCGCAGTACGGCGCTCGAGGTTTGGCGGCGTCCGGTTGGACGTTCGATCAGATTCTTGGCTATTACTATGTTGGGGTTAGCCTTGCGAATTACGAAGTGACGCAGTAAAGATTCTCGGGTTTTACACGTTAAAATGATCGCGGATTCGGTTGTCAATTGTTTGCATTAAATCGTTGGGAACGAATCCAAGCGATTTGATCAGTCGGCTGACATGAACCGCCCTGGTCATTTCGACCTGAGCGCGACTGTCAAATTCCAGCCCTGTACGTTGATTTGGTAAAATCACATCGCTGCGAAAAATTCGTTCTAAATTGCTCGAGACTGGCATCACCTGAATCAATACCGCCTGAGCATTCACTTGGTTGTTGCTGACAACAATGGCGGGATGAATTTGTGCCGCTTCACCCTCACGTCCGTCGGGTCTGAAATTAACCAGGTAAATGTCGCCTCGGCGCAGTAATTTCATGCCGAGTGAGTCCACTTTTTGCTCTCCTCGAGGTCAAGACCATCGGATATATCCAATCCGATGAATGTCTCGGGATGGTTGCGTTGATACTCGGCTTGTTCGGCATAACCGCGTTCCATATCCAATTCTTTTAAGGTTTGAATTGCAAGTGCAACCACAGCGCTGCGCGACTCAAGTCCGTGCCCTGTTTGGTATTCGTCTAAAAACCGTGCAAGCCGTGGTGAGATGGTGACATTGATTCGGGTCGCTGTCTCTTTTTCGAGTACACTTTTCATGCCACGATTTTAGCACACGCTTTTAACACACACTGTCAAGTCATTACCAGTCGCTCGAGCGCATCACGTAAAACCTTGACCGCATCCAAGTATTCTTTAATCTCGAGGCGTTCTGTTGGCGTATGGTCGAGTGTGCTGTCTCCAGGACCGTAGGCGACAATCGGGCAACCCCACAGTGGCGCAACCACGTTCATGTCGCTTGTGCCCGTTTTCAGGGTCAGTTGCGGCTGCACTCCCGCCGCCCGAATCGCAATTCTGAAAGCTCGAGTTAAAGCGGTGTCTTTTGGACCACGGTGCGGTTCTTCGCGTCCAGTGTAGGCAAGGCGCAAGTGTGGCATCTCGAGTTTTTGTTTGACTTGCTCGAGCAGGTCAAACGCGTCGTCGGGTTGAAGGCGCGGCGGCAGGCGCAAGCCAATGGTCGCCTCACAACGCTGCCTCATGCCGTCGTTCTCGGAGTGCATGGCTTGTAAACTCACTTGCACGCTGTCAAACACGCGGTGGTCGGCGTTGAATTCTTTCGCCCAAACCTCGAGCGCATTCCAAAGTCGCACCATGTCCTCGTTTGCAGTCGTGCCTTCGCCCGCGCTGTGAAAATTGTCCTTCTCGAGTTTGGCTTTGACCACCAAACGCCCTTTGTAGCCCAGCGTGATCGTGTCCCAACCCGACGGTTCACCGATGATGCAATAGGCGGGGTTGTACCGCGCCAGGGCATGATGTGCGCCCTTGCTCGAGGCAGCCTCCTCTTCGACTGCGCCCACGCAAATAAATCTGGCGCGTTCGAGCACATGGTCTGGCAGGCTCGAGACGGCAGCCACGAACGTACAAAAAGGTCCTTTGGCATCCACGCTGCCACGACCCCAGAGCACGCCGTCCTCGATGCGCACCGGAATTTCACCAGGCACGGTGTCAATATGTCCAAGCAGCACAATCTCGAGTTTGCCTGTGCCTCGAGCGCCCACCGCACTGCCCGCGCCGTCCATCTCGGATTGAAAACCGTGACGGTGCATCCAACGCACCAAATACCTCGAGACATCCGCCTCTTGGGTGCTGAGGCTGGCAATGCTGACCGCGCCGCGCAGCAGTTCAATAAATTCGGTCTCGAGGGGGGAGTAATCGTTCACGGTTGGATTCTACGGGGAGGGGTTGACGCAGGGCAAGGGAAACGAATTTTTACACTTGACCAAACATGACAAACTGCGTACCCTTTAAGCATGACCATTCAAGTCAAAGACCTCAGTCCACAATTGATTGGCTTGCTCGAGCGCGTCAAAAA
>JANLWR010000579.1:0-8664 GCA_031364625.1 Deinococcales bacterium
TACTCGAGCCACATCAAAACCAAACGCGAACTGAACGAAGATGCCTTAAAAGAAAACGTCTCGAGCCGCAAGGTCAATGATTTGCGTGACCTGCGCGGCAAAATTCAGTTTGACGAAAATTACGACCATAAAAAGATGAGAACTGGCGAATGATTCTGGTTGATACTTCGGTGGTGCTGGATTACCTGAAAAACATTGAAAACCAGAAAAGTAAAATCTTTCAGGATATTCTCGAGCGGAAAATCCTGTACTGCATTAGCAATTATATTTTCCTGGAAGTTTTGCAAGGTGCAAAAACGCATAAAGAATTTGAGGTGCTTAAAGAATATTTGGGCAGCCTGCCGTTTTACGATTTGACTGAAGGCAAGCTTTCGTTTGAAAAAGTTGCCAAACTAAACCCTCAATGCAGAGATGCGGGTGTCACGGTTCGCAGCACGGTTGATCTGATTCTGGTGCAAATCGCGCTCGAGCATGATATGGCGCTGTTGCACAATGACCGTGATTTTGACAATATTGCATCAGTCATTTCAGAATTGATTATTTGCAAAAATCCTGACAGCAATGGATAAATCTCACCTCGAGATTCGGTTGTTCACAGCCCACACCAAAACTTCCCCAATCCCCACATGCTCGAGGTTGGCTTCCAGACAATCCACAAGTGGTAACTCGAGATTACGAAGTTCTTGCAGTGCTGGCTCGAGTTTGTCTGCCAGGGCGTTCGCATTGTCTATTTGCAAACCTGCGAAGCTCGAGTCGCTCATAAAAACGTAAATCTGGAATGGGTCGAGTTCTTCACTTTCGAGCGGTTCGAGTTGTTCTTGACCAGCAATCTCGAGGTACAGTCTGCCGCGTCCGCCCATGCCCTCACTTCGGTAATCGATGGTCATTTGTGGGCGGGTACTGGTGCTGATTTCTCGAGTTTCCAAAACCCGACTCGAAAGTTGCTCGAGCGCGTTTCTAATCTCGAGCATTTCAGTGTCATTTAATTCATCACTGACAGCCTTTTGTGTGAATTCTCGCTCGAGTGCGTTCAAGGCAAACGCACTTGGTTTCACTCGAGCGATCATTTCAAGCCATTGAGCGGCGTTGCGTTTCAATCTTGACCCATGCCTTGGTTGGCAATGCCAAAAATATTTTCGGGATCAATCTCGTGTTTCGCACCCTCAATCCAACTGCGCCCTGCGGCGGATTTGACTTGTTTGACAAAACCTGCACGAAGTTTCCCAACGCCGTGATGGTGAGATATTGAACCGCCGTGTGCCAGCAGGGTTTCTCGGGCGGCATTCTCGAGGATTGAAAAAGTTTCGGCGGGTTTTGGCTGCCCAACCGTCAGTGCAGCCAGGTAAAAATAGACGCACGCGCCACTGTGATACACCTGGGTTACGCGCCACGAGATGATTGGTTTGCCTGGCAGATTCAGGCGTTTGTGCTCGCTGAGAATGCGGTCTTTGACGGCTTGGCACATGCCTGGCAGGTCTGACCAGGCGACGCTGGTTTCAAAGCTTTCGGCGCTGATGCCAAAACGCATCAAAAAATCGCGGATGTAGGCAATGGCGAAAGTCAGTTGATAACCGCGTTTGCCATTCTCTGGACCGGCGCGAAAACCATTGTGTTTCTTGGCGAGCCGTCCAACTCGAGCGGCTTGATCGGCAACCTCGCTGGCTCTGCCCTCGTACAAGAACGTACAGGCGACCATCGAATCGGGTTTGAACCCCAGCGGACCGGTGACAATTTTCCGCTCGAGGTTTGATTTGAGTTTTTTGAACGAATCGCTGACTTCTGGTTTTAAAGCCTGTCCCATCTGAAATTGAAAGTTGTCCATCAACCTTGCGCTGGCGGGCAGTTGTCCGGCGTGGGCGAGGTCTTTCATAAAGCCAAATCCCGTCTCAAAGTCGTGAAACAACACCGAGTCAAAGCGTTTGACTTCGGGCAGGGCAAAGATTTTCAGTTTGGCAGATGTGATAATGCCAAAGTTGCCCTCGCTGCCAAAGGCGAGGCTGCGCGGGTCTGTGCCCATCGATTCTCGGGGCATGGCTTGACCCGAAATCACGCCTTTGGCTGTCACCATGCGAACGTCGAGCACCAAATCTTCGATGTTGCCGTACTTGTTTTTTTTCATGCCGCTCGAGCGGGTGGCAATCCAACCGCCAACCGTGGAAAATTCGATGCTGTCAGGTTCGTGACCGAGGGTATAGCCGAGTTTCTCGAGTTCTGCTTGAACGTCTTGACCAACCGCACCAGCTTGAATGTGCGCCAGGTTGTTGGCTTTGTCCAACTCGAGGATTTTGTTCATGCGGCGAAGATCAACGCTGACAATGGCTCGAGTCTCGTTTTCTGGGCATTGCAGGGCGTGAGAAACGTTCGTACCGCCGCCGAATGGCACGAGCACCACGTGGTGTTGCGCCGCCAGTGCCACCAGTTGAATCACCTGTTCTTCGGATTCGGGGTAGGTAACAAGATCGGGCGCACGGTGCAAGTGCCCAAGTTTGATGGCGTACACTTCCTCGAGCGCGTGTCCGTGACCATGACGACGGCGTGCCAGGTCGTCTTGGGTATGGGGAATACCTCCATCATCTAGAGCTTTAATCAATTCTGGTAGGGCTACTGCTGCTGGAATCGGGGTTAAGCCTTTTGGCGTGTAATCGTCTTGCAGTTTTAAATCCACGCCAATAATGCCAGATGCCCAGGAAAGCAGGGCTGGCATTCGTTTGCCAGAGATTTCGTAACGGCTTCCGCCGAGGCTGATGACCCCATTCTCGAGGGTGAAATTGGTGTCGCTGTAACCCCAGCCGTCAAAACGTTCGCCGCGCATGATGGACGGGTCGGCTTTGGGTTGGACATCGGTGGTGTTTTTTGCTGGCATACTTCGAGTATAAGCGCCCAAAGTGTGATTTTTCGAGTGTTACTTGTCTTGATCGTCAAGATTTTTGCTTAAACCCTGGAAACGCTCGACAATCTCGAGTTCACTTTGTTTGTCTTCTTGGTTGGGAGCGCGAATGTCTGCGCCCAGAATTGAAACTTGGGCGATGGCAAAAATCAGGGTTTGCGAGGTGACAAACACCAAAATCCAAGCGCCCAGACTTGCCCCCTCGAGCACAAACAACAGCGCGGCAAAAATGGCGGGAATGCTGCTGATTGCGCCCAGCAAAATGGCGGCTCGCAGTCCAGCAATGAATGTTTTGTGGCGCAATTCACCAACGGCAATGCCAGAACCCAGCATAAACAAGCCAAAACTGACCGCCGTTAAGGGCAGCCACCAGTTGCGGTTGTAAGGCTCGAGCTTCATGATCAGTACCGCCAGCACAGCGGTCACAATGACCAGTGCCACCTGAGAGCCGAAAACGCCCAGCACCGCTTGACGTAGGGCATTGGCAACGTTGCCTTCGGGTTGTTGTTTTAAAGTTTTTCGCAGGTCGTTCAACATCGCACTTATCGTACAGTGTTTTTCAAAAAGTTGGAAACCGCATTCAGGTTATTGACAACATATCAACAAGTTGCGGCGCACTTGAGAATATTCAGCTCGAAAATTTGCGTGAGAAACAGTTTTAATTACCCTCGAACGACTCGAGACGCTGGGTGTTGCGGTGATCGGTTACAAAACCGCCAGCCTCCCAGCGCTTCACACACCGCACAGCCTGTTCAAAGTCGCGGCGCAACTCGATTCGCCGCTCGAGATTGCAACGGCATTTTGGCATCGCATGATTTTGGGCTGCATCAAGCGATTCTGGTGGCGAATCCCGTCAGCGAAGGATTGCCTTTTGATCAAGTCGAACGCTGGGTTGAAGCCGCCAACCACGAGGCAAGGCGCGAGGGCGTGAATGCCAAAGCCCTGACCCCTTTTTTATTGCGGCGACTCTCGAGCCTTTCAAACGGCGAGACAGACCGTGTGAACGGAATTTTACTGCGTGAAAATGCGCGATTGGGTGGGGAAATTGCGGTGGCACTGGCACAGTTGAGAAACTCGAGCTAAATTCCTGCATCTTTCATTGCTCATGATACGCTGTCAACGGAATGTTTAGAACAGCACAAACCTTTGACCGAATTCAACATCTTTATTCAAACGATGCGTTTGTTGAGCTTCTTAAAGATGCTGTTCGGTTTTTTAATGGCACACCAGTTCATACTTTTCCATTTGGCGAGACGTTTCTTGGAACTGGAGTATATGCGCTCTACTACACAGGGACGACGGGCATTTACAGCAAATACGGTGAACTCAATCGCTTGGCGTATAACAATCCAATTTATGTTGGAAAAGCTGTTCCAAAGGGCTGGCGGCAATCCCGAACCTCGAGCTTGGTGCAACAATCCAGAGAACTCTGCAATCGATTACGTGAGCATCAACGCAACTTAGAAACAGTTTCAAATCTCGAGCTTGGTGATTTCGCTTGTCGGTTTATGATTTTTCAAGATAGCAGTTCCGACATGATTAGCACAATTGAATCAGCTTTAATCCAGTTGCATCGCCCCTTGTGGAATAGAACACTTGATGGTTTTGGAAATCATGACCCTGGACGTGGGCGTTACCAACAAGCCAAATCCGATTGGGACGTAATTCATGCAGGCAGGGTTTGGGCAGAAAAATGTCTTGGAACTCCGAACCCTGAAAAGCAAATTTTAGAACGAATTGCACCCTATTTCGAGTCTCTCGAGGCTCAACCATGAAATCCCTCGAGCTTTTTTCGGGCGCAGGTGGGCTTGCCACAGGATTGTCACTGGCAGGATTCGAGCATGTTGCATTGGTAGAACGTAACAAACACGCGAGTGCAACCCTGCGACAAAACTTTGACTCCGAAAAGGTTTTTCGTGGCGACATCAAGGATTTTGATTTCTCAAGATTCGATTCTGTTGACCTTGTGGCAGGTGGACCCCCATGCCAACCATTTTCTTTAGGTGGAAAACACCGTGCAGATCAGGATGTACGCGACTTGTTCCCACAAGCCATCAAAGCCATCGAAACCCTTGCGCCTCGAGCTTTTATTTTTGAAAACGTCAAAGGATTACTTCGTGCTTCATTTGCAGATTATTTCGAGTACATTCGTTTGCGGCTGACTTACCCAGGAGCTATTCGGGATGTGCCCGATTGGAAGCAGCATTTGCTCGAATTACGCAAATTACAGCATCAGACATATTCAGGTTTAACTTACGATGTATATTTTTCGCTTCTGAATGCCGCAGATTATGGTGTGCCACAGCATCGCGAACGGGTTTTTATTGTTGGTTTGCGATCAGACCTTGATCTCAACTGGTCATTTCCTAAACCCACACACTCTCGAGAGCAACTTTTGTGGGATATGAACGT
The DNA here is from genome assembly GCA_031364625.1 of Deinococcales bacterium. Lineage (GTDB taxonomy): Bacteria > Deinococcota > Deinococci > Deinococcales > JAAFIG01 > JANXTZ01. Next base: position 5,300 of record JANLWR010000579.1, read on the forward strand.
CACAGGCGATTACTGGAAACGCCACAACCTACCACCGATCTCGAATCCCCAAGTGCCTCGAGAAATCGGGAACTTACGCCCTTGGATGACCATTAGGGATGCACTCAAAGATGTTCCAGACCCACAATCCATTCAGGGCACTCCAGATCATGTCTTTAGAGACGGCGCTCGGAGCTATCCTGGGCACACTGGAAGCTCGCTCGATTGGGTTTCTAAAACCATCAAAGCAGGCGATCATGGCGTACCTGGTGGTGAAAATATGATTCGATTTGAAAATGGAAATGTGCGGTATTTTACGGTGTTTGAAGCCAAAAAAATCCAAACTTTCCCCGATCACTACCAAATAGAAGGTGCTTGGACTGAAGCCATGCGTCAAATTGGGAATGCCGTTCCAGTCAAACTGGCACAAGTTTTAGGGCAGCAACTAAGACAAACACTCGAGGTGTCAAATTCGAGAGTCTCCGAAGCCCTTCGCCAACCAATGCCTTTGGTACAAAACGGTCTTTTTGAGTCGTTGTCATCCTCGAGTAACCTTTGACCTTTCCCATGTTGCCTTTGTGCGCTACACTGACCACTTGTAAAGGTGGTTCTTGTGCTTTCGTTCGAGTTCAACAAAACAATTCAGTCCATTCATCCTGCGTTAATCTCGAGGGTCGAAGAGGATTCGGCAGCGTTTAAAGCGGGTGTGAAAGCGGGCGATGCCCTGCACCGCGTGAACGGCAATGCCATCACCGACATCATCGCGTACCGCCGCGAACTCGAGCGTGGTGACGTGACGCTCGAGGTCAAAACAGAGTCTGGAGCGCTTCTGGAGTTTGAGGTTTATTGGGAAGACCCTGGTCTCGAGTTTAGCGAGGTGCTGTTTGACGGCATCAAACTTTGCGCCAACAAATGCGAGTTTTGTTACGTCCATCAAATGCCCAAAGGTTTTCGCAAGAGCTTGTACATCATGGATGACGATTACCGCTTGTCGTTCTTGTACGGTTCGTTCGTGACCCTGACCAATTTAACCGATGACGATTTCAACCGAATTCTTTCCGAGAACCTGTCGCCGTTGTACGTCAGCGTCCATGCGACAGACCAAAATTTACGCTCCGACATGATGAAATGGTGGAAGTTAAAGGTCAAAGACGAGAACGCCACCAAAATTCAAGATGCCCTCAAACGCCTCGAGCCAATCGATTTGTACACCCAATTGGTCTTGATGCCAGGACGCAACGACGGGGATCATTTCGATGAATCCATCGAATACCTCTCGAGTTTGCCCAACGTGCAGTCCGTGGCGTGCGTGCCTGTGGGCTTGACCGAGCACCGCCGCAACCTGCCAAACTTGCGTCCGTTCAACAAAGACGAGGCTCGAGACGTTTTAAACCGTGCGCACGTCTGGCAGAAAAAATTGCTCGAGGAACGTGGCACGCGCTTTATTTTCCCGAGCGATGAGTTTTACATTTTGGCAGGTTATCCGTTGCCGCCAGAAGAGGTTTACGAGGGTTATCCGATGCTCGAGAATGGTGTGGGCATGGTCAGGGATTTCTTGTCCGAACCACTGCCAGAATTGCCGTTGTCTGTTCCAGCAACCAAAGTGATTCTTGGCACTGGAACACTGTTTGCACCTGTGCTCGAGTTGGCGGTAGAACCACTGCGGGCGATTCGGGGTTTAGAGATTGAAGTCAGGGCAATGGGCAATAAAACCTTTGGCGAACCGACCACCGTGGCGGGATTGCTGACCGGGCGCTGCTTTTTGCACGGCATCAAACCTGCCGAAGCCGATTTGCTGCTGGTCTCGCCCAGCACCCTGAGGTACGGCACCGAAACCATGCTGGATGAAGTCACACTGACCGAACTTCGCGCCAACCTGAAAATGGACGTGCGATCTGGTGGCAAAAGCCTTGCGGAACTCTCACGCGTCATCCTCGAGAATGCCAGTTCCAGCCTGCCACAATTTGGCATGAGCGCCCACGCCGCCAAAGAGCACCGGGCTTAACAGGCGCTGAACCTAGAACGAACATCAAACGCACAACATCAAAACGCTCGAGCTTACGATCATGCTCGAGCGTTTTTTCGTGTATCAAACGTGAAAAGATACCCAATCTTAAGATTTGACATTTGAACCCTTAACGCGCTAAGGTATTCAAACAGTAATAGAAACGAACATGATCGTGTGCGAAAGTTCCCGACTTTCACACCACTCGAGCCAACTCGAGGGTTCACACGTCCTTGTTAGGATTTCAACACTGTGGAGGAGCGTGAACATGAAACGCAAGGTAATGATGATCGGTTTGGCATTGCTCGGAGCTGCCGCCGTGGCAAGCCTGAGCATGACGAGTGCCCAAGGCAAAACCTACAAGATTGCACTGCTGGTCAAAAGCCTCGGCAATGGTTTCTTTGAAGCCGCTCGAGATGGTGGACTTGAAGCCGCCAAAGAACTCAAAAACGTCGAAGTCATTTACACCGGACCCACAACCGCCACCGCAGAGGGTCAGATTGAACTGATCAACTCGCTGGTCGCGCAAAAAGTGGACGCAATTGCCATCAGCGCCAACGACCCGAACGCCGTGGTTGCCGCGCTTAAAAAAGCCAAATCTCGAGGTGTGAAGGTCATCTCCTGGGATTCGGGTGTTGCCAAAGATGCACGCCTAATGCACCTGAACCCGTCCAACACGGCACTGATTGGACGCAAGCAAATTGAAATGATTGGTAAGACCATCGGTGGCAAAGGTCAAATCGCCATTCTGTCCGCCACCGCCCAAGCCACCAACCAAAACGCCTGGATTGCCGCCATGAAAGACACCCTCAAAGACCCAATGTACGCTGGTCTCGAGCTGGTGGACACGGTTTACGGCGACGACCAATCCGACAAATCCTACCGCGAGGCGCTGGGCTTGTTCAGCAAATACCCCAACCTGAAAGGCATTATCGCCCCAACCACCGTCGGCATTGCCGCCAGTGCCAAAGCCGTGATTGACCAAAAACTGGTCGGTAAAGTCTTCGTGTCCGGTCTTGGCTTGCCGAGCGAAATGATCTCTTACGTCAAAGCGGGCGCGGTGGACACCTTCGCCCTCTGGAATCCGATTGACCTGGGTTACTCTGCCGTCTACGCCGCGTACCAATTCGCAACCCGCAAAGCAGTGAGCAAAGTCGGCGCAAAAGTCAGCATTGGACGCATGGGCACAATCACTTTGGACGCGAACCTTGAAGCGCCAATGGGTGATCCGTACACGTTCAACAAAGACAATATCGATAAGTTCGCCAAAGCGTTTTAAACCGTAGGGGCGCTGCTTGCTGCGCCCAAGCTCGAGAACCCCCAACGCATAAGCAATTGCGATGAAATTCGGCGCACGTGAAGCCCTCATCCGGCGCTACGC
>JANLWR010000589.1:0-10206 GCA_031364625.1 Deinococcales bacterium
GGCGGTGCTTGGGGCTTTGCCGTGAACGTCTGCCGTACCCGCTTTGGGCAGACCGTAACCGATGGTCGTGTGCACCCGAATTAGACTCGGGCGCGAATCGGCTTTGGCAACCGCAATCGCCTTCTCGAGTCCCGCCAGATCGGTGTCGCCGTCCATAACGCTTTGCACGTGCCAGCCGTAAGCCTCAAAGCGTTTTGTAATATCTTCAGAAAACGCCCATGAGGTCGGACCATCGAGTTGAATCTTGTTGTCGTCGTAGAGCATCACCAGATTGCCCAAAGCCAAATGCCCAGCGAAACTCGCCGCCTCGTGCGAGATGCCTTCCTGTAAATCGCCGTCCGAGCAAATGCCGTAAACCGTGTAATCAATCACCTCATGCCCTGGTTTGTTGTACCGCGCCGCCAGGTGCGAACCGCCCAGCGCCAAACCGACCGCGTTGCCAAAGCCTTGCCCGAGCGGACCCGTGGTGACTTCGACCCCAGGTGTGTGCCCAAACTCTGGATGTCCAGGCGTGCGCGAACCGTACTGCCTGAACTGCTTTAAATCTGTGATCGTCAAATCATAACCCGTCAAGTGCAGCACGCCGTACTGCACCATGCTGGCATGTCCCGCCGAGAGCACAAAACGGTCACGGTTTGCCCAATTCGGGTTTTTGGGGTTAAAGCGCAAGACGCCCGTGAACAGGGCATACGCCATCGGAGCCATGCCGAGCGGCGCTCCGGGATGACCCTCTTTGGCTTTGCAAATGGCATCCATCGCCAGGGCGCGTAAGGTGTTGATCGCAAGAAAATCGGAATTATTTGGCATCTCGAGAAACATTGTAATGCTCAGACCATACTCAGTCCACTTCGAGCACTAGAGAAGTCCAGGAGCAGACTCGAGATAGAGAACATCAAAAATTGTGGCTTCTCGGGTAGCATAAAAGCCATGAATGGATGCCTTAAATTTGTGCTCGGGTCTTTCGCCGTTGGTTTCTTGTTGCTGGCTGCTTTGGGTGTTGGCGGGTTTTTGCTGTACCAAAAGTACGCGCCAGCCATTCAAAGTGGCGTGGCTGCCTTCACAAATGTTCAAAAAGAGATCAATAAAATCGTGCCGAACGGTGGTTTCAGTGTCAACTCGAGCAGCGCAAACGGCGTCAACACCGTCAAGATCACCCTCAAAGTGCCGTTTGATCCAAGTCAAGGTACTCAAGCGCAAAGCGTTGCCAATCAAATCAGCGAAGTGATTCGGCGCAACGCGCCCCCAGGAATTCCGCTCGAGAATGTCGAACTGCATTTGGTTCACGAGAAGAAAACGGGAAGCAGCGTCAGCCGTTCGGAAAAGGTTTTTAAACTGAATTTGACCAAACCAATCAAACCTACCGTGAAGCAAAGTCATCTCAAAATTCGAGGTTCGAGTTTTGCCTGAACGACACGCATCTCAGCATTGAAGCCTTGCAACTCGAGTTGCAACGAAAACGATCACTCGACTCGAGCCTCAATATTCCAGACAATATCTTCACGTAAACTCGAGGCAACCGAACAATACTTTTCGTGCGAAAGGTGCGCGGCTTTCTCGAGTTGCTCTGCGTTCACTCCCTCGCCGTTGCCAATGTGCCTCACCAGAATGTTCGTGTACCGCCCAGGCGTCCCCTCGGCTCGAGTGCCTTCAATCTCGAGGCGGTAACGCGTTAAGGGCGTGCGGCGTTTTGCCATGATGTCTTGCACATCCACCGCCGTACAACTGCCCAACGCCGCCAGCAAAGCCTCCATCGGACCCAAGCCCGCACTTGGCGGGTCGGCACTGATTGGTAAAACTTTATGGGCGGTAATTGTGACACGGTCTCCGCGCGGGTTTTGCGCAATAAAACTCGAGCTGTTCGCAGCAGAGGGGTTTAACGCATCGACAAAAACGGTTTTGATATTCGCCATCACTTAATTTAACGCCCGCCAGGGTTTCTAGCGGTTGGTTGGAATACTCGAGCATGGATGTACTGGCTTGTTGAGTTTAAGGACGGTCAGGTTCATACTCGAGTTGTAGCTGATTGGGCAAGATTAAATTTTGCTCGAGCAGCTCGACAAAAGCATTCACGACTTTGGGGTCAAATCCTTTGCCAGATTGACGTTTGATCTCGCTCATGGCGTCCTCGTGACTCCAAGCGTGTTTGTACGGGCGCTCGTGGGTCAGGGCATCGTAAACGTCCACAATGGCAACAATCCGTCCAGAAATTGGAATGTTTTCACCCAATAAGCCGTTTGGATAACCGGTGCCGTCGAAACGTTCGTGATGGGTTAAAGCAATTTCTTCTGCCAGGCGAATCAATTCTGAATGTCCGTGTCTTAAAATATGGGCACCAATGGTGGTGTGGCGTTCAACCTGAGTGCGTTCGATTGGGTTTAAACGGTCTGGTTTCAGCAAAATCGCGTCAGAAATCCCGATTTTTCCAACGTCGTGCAGGGGAGCCGCTTTGGCAATCAGTTCAATTTGGTTGTTCGTCAAACCCAGCACCCGAGCCACCTGGGTTGCCAAGTGTCCAACGCGCTGGGTGTGTTGCCCTGTGGCGTCATCCCGAAATTCGGCACACGCGCCGAGGCGTTCAAGCACCTCGAGTTGGGCGGCTTCGATCTCGAGGGCGCGGTTGAACAATTCGGTGTGGGCTTGCTCCAAGGCGCGGGTGCGCTCGAGAACCCGCGCCTCGAGCTTTAAGTGCAAGGAGCGTGTCTCGAGCAGGTTACGGATGCGCAATAAGGCTTCGGTGCTGTCAAAAGGTTTGGTCAGAAAATCCCTCGCGCCCGCTTGCAGGGCGCGTTGTTTGGTGCTGGCTGAAATGTCGGCGGTCAGGACAATGATTGGTAAAAAACTGTCTTTGGGCAGAATCATGCCGAGTTGTTCCATGACCCCAAAACCGTCGAGTTCTGGCATGGCAAGGTCAAGCAAGATAATGTCGGGTTCAAAGTCGGTCAGCAGGGTAAAGGTTTCTCGAGGGTTGGTGGTGCTGGCGATTTGAGTATAACCACCCAATTCTTGCAACAACCGTTTCAGAAGCAAGATGTTGGCTTCTTGGTCATCGACAATCAAAATTTTGGCTTTTTGTGATTCGAGTAACATGGGCACTGACTTTCACTGACCGAATTTGTACTTACTTTAACTCCATGATTCTTACAGTTTCATGACTCGAGTTTGAACACGGGTTCAAACTTCATTTGTGCCTTGGACTTCATCCAGAACTTGCAAAAAGGTGCGCACGTCAAAAGGTTTGGTCAAATACTGCCTCGCGCCAGCCTCGAGTAACTTGGCGGTCTGTTCTGGGTTGGCATCGGCGCTGAGGATCACCACGGGAATACTTTTGGTGCTGGGGTCGCTTTGCAAACGGTTTAAAACCTCCTGTCCTTCAATATCGGGCAGGTGCAAGTCAAGCAGCACCACATCTGGTTGTTTTTGGCGTACCAACTCGAGTCCGGATAAACCATCGGTGGCAGTTAATAAAGTCACGTGTGGACGGTTTGCCAGAATCAATTGCACCAATCGAATGTTGGCAGGGTTGTCTTCGATATAAACCACCGTACTCGGTTTGGACGGTGCTGCTTCAAGCTTCAAATCGTTCAAAACTGTACCAGATGTTGACACGATTTCTGAAACAATTGGCAGTTCAATGTAAAAAGTGCTGCCCTCACCCGGTCGGCTGCTGACCCCAATTTTCCCGCCCATCGCCTCGCTGAGGCGTTTGGACAATGCCAGTCCAATACCGCTGCCTTCGATTCGGCTTTGTTCCGCCCCGAGGCGTTCAAAAGGGGTGAACAATTGCTCGAGCTTGCTGCTTGTGATGCCAACGCCGGTGTCTGTGACGTTGATCCGCAGTCGTTCCGCACCTTCTAACCCAAACCAGACCCTGACCGAACCAGCTTTTTTATTGTATTTCACGGCATTCGAGAGCAGGTTGATCAAGATTTGTTTTAAACGTTGACGGTCGGCGGTAATGCGAAAACGATTGTCCTTCAGGTCTTCGCCGATCAACAGTTGAATGCCAGATTGAACCGCCAACGGGCGAATCAGATCCAAACTTTCGATAACACTGTCCAGTGGGTTGATGGCTTCTAAGGACAAGTCAATCCGTCCAGATTCGATGCGGGCAATGTCAAGCACTTCGTTAATAAGTCCAAGCAAGTGCTTGCCAGCTTTGCTGATTTGATCCACACTTTCACGGTCATTGGGACTTAAACTCGAGATGCCGAGCAGTTGCGCAAATCCCAAAATGGCATTTAAGGGCGTGCGCAGTTCGTGGCTCATGCGAGACAAAAATTCGGACTTGGCACGGTTGGCTTGATCTGCCGCCAACGCATTTTGTTTGTAAGCCTCGCTGCGCACACGGTAAAGCTCGGCTTGGGTTTGGCTGCGCTCGAGATCAAATTGCACTGCCAAGTCTCGAGATTTCTTTTCGGACTCCTGATTGAAAAATTCTTTTTCCAGACGGTGGTATTCCTTGTAAAGCGCCAGGGCTTTGCCGGGATCGCCCGCCATTTCAAAAGTTTGTGCCAACTCCTGAATGCTGTCTTGAACATACTTTTTCTGGTCGGCGGTGCGTGCCAAAGTCTGGGCTTCCTGAAAGTAATTGGTGGCAACTTCAAACCGTCCAAGGCTGCGTTGATTGACGCCCAAACCGAGCAGGGCAATGATTTCACTTTCGCGGTCAACAATGTTTTTCGCCAGCGCCAACGATTGCAGGTACGCCTCGAGCGATTCGAGGTATTTGCCCAAACCGTTAAAGGTTTTACCCAAACCCTGATAGGCGTAAAGTGCGCCCGAAGGCATTCTGATCTCTCGAGCGATATCCAGCGCCCGGTGAAAGGCTTGGATTGCTGCATCGAATTGTTTTAATTTGTTTTGGACTTGCCCGGTGTTCACCATTGCCAGCACTTGGGTTTCTTTCAGTTGATGCTTTTGCGAGAGTTGGGCGGCTTCACCAAAAAACTCGAGGGCGGTTTTGTCATTGCCCAGTTCTTCGTAAACATTGCCCAAACCAATCAGGCAACGTGCTTCAAGGTTTGGGTCTTTGACCTGATGTTCTTTAAAAAGCTTGTAGGCTCGCAACACATATTCGAGGGCTTTGTCGTGGTTGGCTAAACTGAGTTGTGATATTGAAAGGTTGATCAGGCATTTCACTTGTCCACGTAAGTCGTTTAATTCAATGTGAATCTCGAGCGCACGGTTGATAAAATCGTTGGCTTGAACATTATTGCCCTCCAAGTCATAAATCGATGCCAAGTCGTTCAGGCTGTCCGCCTCGATGTCTTTGGCGTTGGCAAGGCGACTGAGTTCGAGTGAGGCGGCGAATTGTTCACGCGCAGCTTGATGATGTTCAAGTGTTCTGTAAACCCGTCCCTGCTCGAGCAGCATTGTGGCAGTGCCGCGTTGATCGAGAAGTTGTTCATAGGTTTTAAAGGCTGCTTTGAAAGCCTGAATCGCATCGTCAAAAGCCAGCATTTCAAGATAGCTTTTGCCCACAATGGCTTGAGTGTTTGCCATGAGGGCGTTTTCATGCAACGAGCTTGCCAAATCTTTGGCTTGCAGGGCAATTTCGAGTGCCATTTTGGGATTTCTCTCCGAACCAACCTCGAGAAACGCCTGTGCCAGTTGGGTCAAGGCGTTTAATTTGGCATGACCTTCAAGGCGCACGGTGGCGCTCAGGGATGTCTCGAGTGGAGTTGAGGGTTCGGTCATGATTGGGTTTGGAAATGCCTTGTCAGCTTCAAACTGGAAGCTGTGGCTTTATCATACTGAGAATGAAATCAAGAACATGTTCTGAATTGACAAACCAATCCTGAAAGCGCGAAGCATCTCAGGACCGGTTTTAAATCGAGGTTTGAACCCACAGTTCGTGCGACTCCCGTCGGTCGATCATGTTCGACGCCTCGCCACATTTCGATCTTCAAACGCCATCAATGTCCGTGTCAGCGACAGTCAACTTGACGCCTGCACCCCAATTTGGAGCGAGCGTCTGGGCTTGTTGCAAATGAATTTTTGTCAAATAGCCTGGTTGTCCTCGAGTGTTGCTGTACCGCCTATGACAGCTTTATGTGACCCAAGCTTTGCGTCCTGTGACCCAGGCTTTGCGTCCAGCGGTGGTGGTTTCGGCGATCACCGAGACTGGGGCTTGCGATTTTGCAGCTCGAGTGTCCGTCAGGCTGTCTGCTGAACTATTTTGATTGCACAATGTCATGATCGCAATGCCCAAGAGCAGGGCAGGGCGTACCAGGATTCCAATAGAGTTGCGTTGCTTATTTTTATTGGTCATCACTTTTTCTCGTTTCAAATTGCCAAGTCCAACTTGAAAGCAGTATGCGACTTTCATTGTCACAAAACTCTGACAATTGTTGTTTAGTCGAGTTTGACGCTGGGTAGGTCTATGCCTTCGAGCCTCAAACTGAAGAAACGAAAGCTAAAACTTTGGCAAGGTGTTGTTAACCAAATCTGAAACGCCGGATTCAAATTGAACAAAATTCTGGCTAAACATTTGCGCCAGTTTTTTGGCTTGGGCATCGTAAGCGCTTTTGTCTGCCCAAGAGTCTCGAGGATTCAAAACCGAACTTGGCACACCTTCAATACTGATCGGCATCTGCAAGCCAAAAATTGGGTGTCTGGTCGTTGCCGCGCCCTCAAGTTCTCCCTCGAGCGCCGCACGCACCATTGCGCGGGTGTAGCCGATTGGAATTCTCTTGCCCACACCGTAAGCCCCACCCGTCCAGCCGGTGTTGACCAAGAAGACTTGAGTGCCGTGTCGCGCAATTTTTCTCCGCAACAGTTCGGCATAGACTTGCGGCTCAAGGGTCAAAAACGGTGCGCCAAAAGCGGTTTCAAAACTGGCTTGCGGCTCAGTGATGCCTTTTTCGGTGCCAGCGATTTTGGCGGTGTAACCGTTTAAAAAGTAATACATGGCTTGTTCTGGGGTCAAGCTCGAGATGGGGGGTAAAACCCCAAAAGCGTCGGCGGCAAGGAAAATAATATTTTTGGGATGCCCGCCGAGGCTCGGGATGACCGCATTTGAAATCTGGCTCAAAGGATAAGCGCTGCGGGTGTTTTCGGTCAGACTGGCATCGTTTAAATCCAGTTCCCGAGTCTCGAGGTCAAAGACGACATTCTCGAGCACCGTGCCTGGGGTGCGGGTGGTTTGAAAAATTTCTGGCTCATTGGCTTGGTTTAAACCAATCACCTTGGCGTAACAGCCGCCCTCGAAGTTAAACACGCCGGCATCGCTCCAGCCGTGTTCGTCATCGCCGATAAGTCCACGTGTCGGGTCGGCAGAGAGCGTGGTTTTGCCCGTGCCGCTCATGCCGAAAAACAATGCCACATCGCCATTTGCGCCAACATTTGCCGAGCAGTGCATGGGCATGACATTTTGGGCGGGCAGCAAATGGTTTAAGACCGTAAAAATGCTTTTCTTGATCTCACCCGCGTAACTTGTGCCAACAATTAAAATAACCCTGTGCTCGAATGAAATCACGATTTGGGTTTCTGTTCGACTGCCGTGCCGTGCGGGGTCGGCTTTAAAACTTGGTGCGCAGATCACCGTAAAATCGCTGCTGAAATCTGTTGCCTGATCTGGGGTGCAGGGAATGAACATGTTGCGGGCGAAATGGTTGTGCCAGGCGAACTCGGTCATCACCTGGACATTCAAGCGAAATTGGGGATCAGCACCCGCGAAGGCGTCCAGCACAAAAATATCCCTGGCTTCAAAATGCCCGAGCACATCGCCCAGCAGGGTTTGAAAGTGATGCTCGAGAAGCGGTTTTTGGTATGGACTGTCCCACCAGATTTTGCCATTCGAGTCGGTATCGACCACAAATTTATCGTTGGCGCTGCGTCCCGTGTGAACGCCTGTGTGGGCGATGAATGCGCCGTCTTGGGTCAGCCAGCCCTCAGATCGTTTGAGGGCTTCCTCAACCAATCGGGGCGTGCTGAGGTTGCGATACAACGCGCTGGGGTGCATACGACCAAGAATGTCTGAGACTTGAGGCATGGTTTTTATGGTTTGAGGATGTTGAATAACGGTCATGTTTCCTCCGAGATCGAACCATTTGACGAACCTTTGTTCATATTAAAACAAACGCTCGTTAGGAATACTTTGTGTAGTGTAACCATCAAGCCCCCTTTCCGCAACACCCAACCTGTTACCCGTGACAGAACAACCCTCGAGAAACCCAGTTTGAAACTTCACCCAGACATGACTTCCCCGAGTACAATGAAACTCGAAAACATCTCCAAGGAGGAACTTATGAGCATTTCAAGGCGCGACATTCTCAAACTACTCGGCATCACAGGCGCAGCCAGCGCAATTCAGACCAGCAACCAAGCGGCGGCGGCAGTCAACACCCTGACCTTCACGATCTTGCACTCCAACGACACCCACGACCACCTCGAGCCAACCCCCTACACGGGCAAAGACGCCGCAGGTAAAGATTTCAAAGTCGAATACGGCGGCGTTGGACGCATCAAAGCCGTGGTTGACAGCCTCAAAAAAACATCGATCAACCCTGTGGTTTTGGACGCCGGCGATGTTTTTACGGGCACGATTTACGGCATGATTTACAAGGGTCTGGCAGACCTGGCATACATGGAAGCCTTCGGCGTGCAAGCCCAAACCATCGGCAATCACGAGTTTGACAATGGACCCAGCCAACTTGCCGAATATATCAAAAACGCCAGTTTCCCAGTCGTCAGCGCCAACATCGACGCCAGTGGCGACCCGCTCTTAAAAACCCTGATTAAACCCAGCACGATCCTTGAGATTGCAGGGCAAAAAGTCGGCATTGTCGGCGTCACCACGCCAAGCACGCCAATCACCTCGAGTCCTGGAGATACCGTCAAATTCCTTGACCCACTTTCCAGCGTGCAAAAAGCCGTCGATGACTTACGCGCTGCGGGCATCAGCAAAATCATTTTGCTCTCGCACCTGGGTTACTCTGAGGACCTTAAACTGGCACCACTCTTAAAAGGCGTGGGTGTCATCGTTGGCGGACACTCGCACACCCCGCTCGGCAAGTTTGAGGGCAACGGTTTGCCAGCCAGTGAAGGCAATTACCCAACCGTTCTAAAAGACTCAAACGGCAAAACCATTCTGATCACCCAGGTCTGGGAATGGGGCAAATTTTACGGCAGTCTGCGCCTCAGCATGAACGGTGACGGTGTGCCTGTCGGTTGGAAAGGCACAGTCACACCAGTCACCGCCGCCTTCAAAGCCGACACGCGCCTGCAAGCCACCCTCAAAGCCTTCACCGTGCCGCTCGACGGTTTCCGCAAAACCGTGGTCGGCTCGAGCGCCGTCAAACTAAACGGTGAACGCACTGACGTCCGCAAACGCGAAACCAACCTTTCCAATTTAATTGCCGACGCCAACCTGTGGCGCACCAAAAGCCTTGGCACAACCATCAGCTTGCAAAATGGCGGCGGCGTCCGAGCCAGCATCAATGCCGGTCCTATCACCCAAGGCGACATCCTGACCGTCCAACCCTTCGGCAACACCCTGTTTGTGCTCGAGATCACCGGCAGCGAGCTGAAAGCCGCCCTCGAGAACGGGGTCAGCCAATGGGAAGCGGGCGCGGGACGTTTCATGCAAGTTTCAGGCTTAAAATACACTTTTGACCTTGCACTTAAACCAGGCTCGAGGGTGACCGATGTGCAAATTGGCACTGCCAAAGACGGTTTTAAACCACTTGACCCTGCCGCGACATTCAAGATTGTCACCAACAACTTTGTGGCTGGCGGCGGCGACGGCTTTGACGTCTTCAAAAATGCCAAAGGCTCGAGACTCGACACCTACCTGCCCGATTACTCGGTCATGAGTGAATACGTTCAATTCCTCAAAACTGTAGACATTGGACTCGAGGGACGCATCACGATTCTGAACGAACCAAAAGCTTAAACCACACCCTTTTTGTGGCTCGAGTTGTAAATCTCGAGCTACAATTTTTTGCGCTTGTCAGCTTTGAAAGGCTGTGATAAACTTGTCCACGCCAAACGAAGTTTGGACAGGCGAGGGTTGTTAGCTCAGCCGGTAGAGCGATGGTCTCCAAAACCATAGGTCGTAGGTTCGAGCCCTGCACGACCCGCCAGAAAACCCCGTCCAAGACGGCAGAAACAGAATACCCCTCGAATGTTAGTTTGGACTCGAGGGGTATTTGGATGTAAGTATCTCCCCGAAATGTTTTAGAGCTTTTCCCTAAAACATTTCCG
>JANLWR010000663.1:0-3277 GCA_031364625.1 Deinococcales bacterium
GCTTGGTCAAAAATCTGCTTACTTTCCATCAAATATGCCAAGAAACCTAAATCAATGTGCTTTGATGGTCTTAAAATGCCAATATGTCGTTGAACACAGAATTCTCGAGAATCCAATACTTTGATTGGAATTCCATAAGAACCAACCAATGTGTAAAGCAAATCTCCTGTTGTAGGACGACGAATTACATCAAGTGCTTCGTAATATTCTTTTTCTACATATCGACAATTATCAAAATTAATGCTTTTGGTTCTAACATTTCCAATGACAAGCAACGGAATACCATTTTTGGCTTTTGGTGGCGGTAAATGATCGCCGTCAGTAACTGAAGTACAAATAGATTGAAGCGTTGTAAATTGCCATTTTTCTGGAAGTGAAAATTCAAAATCTATTGACGCAACTTTTTCAAGTGGTTCAAACTTTCGCAACTTACCATCTTTAACCAACTTCTCTTTCTCGAGTTTTATCCGCTCCAACAACTTCTCTGCGGGTTCATCATTTTCGTCTTGCGGCACCAATTTCCCACGCACTGCCAAATCCAGAATAAAACGCCTTAACAACGGCACGGCTTCGGGCGCTTCAATTATTTTTGCGAAATGCTTTAACAACAACCCTGCATTCATCTCGACAACGCCTCGGCAATAATGTTCTTTAACTGCTCACGCAAACCAAACACGGTCTGTTCGGTCTGCTCGAGTCTTAAAAGCAGCGCTTCGGGGGTGTCGTGGTCGGCGTTTGTGCTGTGCGGGTTTTTAAAATCCAGGTTGTAATTTCTGGCTTTGATCTCGTCAATGCTCACCTTCCAAGCCAGTTCGTTAGCCACACGGTTCGCTCGAGATTCGCCGCCCCACCAGGCGGCGATGGGGTCTAAATGCGATAATTGTATGGGTCTGGTCATGCTGTAGGCTTTTTGGTGGTCAGGAACGCGGTGCTCGTAATACCAGGTCTCTAAAGTCGGGTTGCCTTTTTCAAAGAATAAAAGGTTCGTGCCGATGCTGGCGTACGGTTTAAAAACGCTGTTCGGCAACCTGACAATGGTGTGCAGGTTGCATTCCTCGAGCAAGTGTTCTTTTAAACGGGTTTTGACGCCCTCGCCGAAGAGTGTGCCGTCTGGCAAGACCACGGCGGCGCGTCCACCGTTTTTTAAGAGCCGAATAAAAAGTGCCAGGAACAGATCGGCGGTTTCTTTGGTTCTAAAATTTGCCGGGAAATTGCTTTCGATACCGTCCTCTTCGCGTCCTCCAAAGGGCGGGTTGGTCAGGATAATGTCCACGCGGTCTTGTTGTCCGTAAGAAATGTACGGGCGTGCCAGGGTGTTGTCGTGGCGTACAAAACTTGGGTCTTCGATGCTGTGCAGTAGCATGTTGGTCACGCAGAGCATGTGTGGGAGTTGCTTTTTTTCGACGGCGCGTAGGCTGTGTTGGATCGCGGTTTCGTCTTCGGTTTTTTTGACGTAATGGGTTCGCATGTGCCTTATGGCGCTGGTCAAGAATCCGCCCGTGCCGCAACTGGGGTCAAAAATAATCTCGCCCGGTTTGGGGTCTATTTGTTGCACCATAAAATGCGTGACGGCTCTGGGGGTGTAGTATTCGCCGGCATTGCCCGCGTTTTGCAGGTCGTTTAAGAGTTGTTCGTAAATGTCACCAAAGTCTTTGCGTTCGGCAAGGTCGTTGAAGTCCACGCCGCCAATTTTGTTTAAGACTTGGCGCATCAACTGACCGCTTTTCATGTAATTGTACGCATCGCCAAAAAAATCTTTGACCACCCGGGCGCGGCTGGTGGGGCTGGGCAATTCTTTTAAAGTCGGGAACAAACTGGTGTTGATAAATGCCAGCAGCGCCTCGCCGGTTAAACCCTCGGCGTTTGCCGCCCAGGAGCGCCATTGCAGGGCTTCGGGAATGGGGGAAACGTACTGGTCTTGTGTGACCTCGAGTTGCTGGTCTTGATCGTCAATGATTTTTAAGAAAAACATCCAGCACAGTTGCGACAATCGTTGCGCGTCGCCGTCCACACCAACGTCTTGACGCATGATGTCTTGAATGCTTTTGACAATGTTGCGAATCGACATGGGCGCAGATTAACACGGGTTTTGGGCTTGTCGAGAGGCTCGAGGTTTGGGTGTTGTTTTCGTGTTAGGTTTTTTGAAGTGAAATCTCTTTTTGCACTAACTATTGAATCTGTTCTGAGTGATGTCAGTACGCAATCCGTGCTTGAAATATTTGACAAAATTGGCATTGGGAGTTGGTTGCAAAAACACCCCTTTCAGAAATTAAGTTTTGAACCAGTCGTCCTGATCGCACAGCGCGAGGTGAACGGGTCTTTTGATTACCAAAATCGCATTGCACAAGTTTCAACCCAGCGCCCTTCTCATGCTTACGGTCAAATACTGATTTGGGGTCAAACCGATAAACTGAGCCAAACAGCTAAAACTTTAGAAGAGGCTGTTGGGTTTACTTTGTTGCACGAGTCAGGTCATCACATCCATGCTGCTTTACGGGATGTAGATAAATTCCAATTTGGGTTGACGTTAAGAGCCATCCGAACAAATGCCGTGAGCAATTACGCCAAAACACCAAACGCGCCACTCGAGTATTTTGCTGAAACATTTGTGGCATGGGTGTTGTACCGCACAGATTTAATCATCAATGACACTTTTGGGTATGCTATGATTGACAAAGCGTTAAAAACGCTTGGCATTGAGGTAAAAGAATGATGAATACAACCCTCAAACAACAGAGTTTGCAAGATACTGGTGTCGAATTTATCGAAGCACTGCTTGATGGTGAATTGACCGAATCAAGCTATGATGATTACATCGAAAAACTGGCAGCAGGTGGCATCAACGAAGGTTTTTTGAACATGATTTACCAAGGCAAACCAGAATGGCGAGAAAAGCATTATCGTCGTTATGCACCTCAAGACTGAGCCTGTTGTTCTTGGGTGAACGATTTGTGATTGAGCCACTTCATTTTTGAAGTGGCTCGAGTTTTGCTATTTCTTCAGGCGACATCGGCGTAGATGGCGCGTTGCAATTCGTGTACCGCGTTTTCAAAAGCGCTTTTCGTACCAAATTCTTTGATCAGTTGCAACGGCGTACCCATTTGATTAAACGGTGGAATACCAAGAATGCTGACATTCTCGAGTCCTGCGACAATACCCTCGTCTTGGTATTTGTTCAGTAAGGCTTCCAGGACGGCTTTGGCCAACCGCCCTTAACCCGCCAGCAACGCGCCGCGAACGTGCGAAAACAAAACGTGTTTGACAAATACGGCATTCA
>JANLWR010000695.1:0-2635 GCA_031364625.1 Deinococcales bacterium
ATGGCTCGAGCGTTCAAAACTTCAAACCGCACGTCTTTACGAGCCTCGAGCATTGGGGTAGCGAAACGAATGGGGGTGAAAATATCGTCTTTTCCCCAGACTAACATCGTGGGTTGAGTTGCTTTGGACCAAAGTTCGACCACGGGTTGCTCGAGAAACCCTGCGAAGAACGAAAATGGCGCGTATTTTTTGTTTGGTCCTTGAAGGTTTTCACGGTAAATATTGGTCAGGTCATCGGTCACGCGTCGCCAATCGAGGTAAACGTAGTTGTACAAGAAAAAGTTGAGACCTGCGGGGCTTTGCAGCGTGGTAAAAATAATATCGCCCAAGAACGTGTTGGCAAACTGATCGTATAAACCCTGATTGCGGGCGCTGGTGGTGCTCAAAAGCGTGCGACCAGCTTTATTGCTGGGTTTGTTCAGGTCATAACCACTCGGGTTTGACAGCAGCATTCTCGAGATCAGTTCAGGGTTTTCCACCGCGACCCTAATCGTGTAATCCGCACCCAAACTGCCCGCCACGACCATTGTGGGAGCTTTCACCACATCCCGAATAAATTCTTTTAAAACATTGGTGTACAGATCGTTGGTGTACTGAATGGCTCGAGCGCCAGAACGGGCAAAACCAGGAAAGTCAAAGGCGTAAACGCGGTGGGTTTTGGTCAGTTGCGCCGTGTTTTCGCGCCACAAATGGCTCGAGTTTCCAGCGCCAATGCCGTGAACCATCACAACGGGCGAACCTTGCCCACCGACTTCAAAATAAACCCGTTCACCTGCCAGCAGTGCATATTCACTTTTTTCCATTCCAGGTAAACGAGCGGCTGGCGGCGCTTCGGTGATGGCGGGAGCGTTTGACGATGTGGCTGGCGCACAGGCGGCAGTCAATGTCAAGACGAGAATCGCAAATGATTGTTTCAGCCGTTCGACTCGAGGTTGAAATAAAGACATTTTTCGAGCGTGACATATTTTTGTTCGGTACATTTGGTTTTTTGATGCAATCTCTGTTTGAATTTCGGTTGGTCGGATTGGGGCGAAAGGTTTCGGAGTTTTTTCTCCAGTCGTAAGATGAACTCGTGTTTTTGAACCGAACAATTGCAATTGAACCTGGATTCTCGAGGTCGGGAAACCAATTGAGGGCTGAAAGTGACATCATCCTCGAGCGACCTTTAAAAGCCGTTCAGCTTGCATCTCAGCATTCTTTGAAGCTCGAGCCTCAAACCCAAACGTGGTTGCGTGAGGTTTCTGGCGATCAAAATATCCTGCGAGATTTCATAGCAATAATCAATTCAAACTTTGCAGCTCGAGGGATTCAACTGATGGCGGATACAGGTTTGCTCGAGAAATTTATTCCCGAACTCGAGGCGTGCCGGGGCGTCGAACAATTTGGCGGTTTTCACCATCTGGACGTTCTGGATCACAGCATCGAAGCGCTCGCACGGTTGGTTGCCACATTCCCAGACTCAACCCTCGAGACTCGGCTCGCCACGCTGTTGCACGATATTGGAAAGCCTGCCGCCAAAACTTGGGATGTTGTCCGAGAACGCTGGAGTTTTTTCGCCCACGATCAAATCGGCGCGAAAGTCACTCGAGCTTTTTTAACCCGAATTGGTTTTGATGCCCCTGTGATTGAACGAGTCTCGAGCATGGTTGACCGTCACATGATTCGCCTGCCAGCCGATCAAACCAGCGCCGCCAGGTTCGTTCGGCGCAATCAAAAAATTCTGCCAGAATTACTGCAAGTCATGATTGCAGACCGTGAAGCCGCTCGAGGGGCTGCCAGCAATGAACACGCCAGACTTGCCTACCAATACCAAATCGATATGGTGCTCGAAGCCATGCAGCAAAAATCGAACATAAAAGTTTTAATGAATGGCGAGCAAATCATGGCGTTCTTAAACCTCAAGCCTGGGAAAGCTGTGGGGCTTGCGCTCGAGTTCATAAAGACACTGCAAGAATCGGGTGAAATAATAAATCTCGAGGAAGCCAAAACAGCCTTGCTCGAGTGGTCGAAAATTCAAATTGGCTGAGTGAAACGTTTTAAAATTTAGTACATTTGCGTAATATTTAAAGTGTTCAACAAGGGTTTTTGCTCGAGGTAAAGT
Source organism: Deinococcales bacterium (assembly GCA_031364625.1). Taxonomy (GTDB): domain Bacteria; phylum Deinococcota; class Deinococci; order Deinococcales; family JAAFIG01; genus JANXTZ01. The sequence goes on from JANLWR010000695.1 coordinate 2,102, forward strand.
CGCAAGTTTTGACAAAACAATTCGACGATGCGCTGATTTTCGCGGTCGTTGGTGCTGGCAGAATGGTGATACACCGAGACGTTTGGCATGTCCCAAAGTGGGCTGTCGGGCGGCAGTGGTTCGCTGGCAACCACGTCCAGCGCCGCATGTGCCAGCCGACCAGACTCGAGCGCCGCAATCATGGCAGCCTCGACCACCACAGCGCCTCGAGCGATGTTAATCAGTGTTGCGCCTGGTTTGAGTGCTGCAAATGCCGCCTCATCCATCAAGTTTTCGGTCTCGGGCGTGTGCGGCGTAGCGAGGCAAACAAAGTCGGCTTGTGCCAACATGGTGTGCAAATCCGTCCAGGCGTAAAGCGCATCAACGCCCAAGCTCAAAGCATCCAGCCCTTGGACATGTCGTTTGCTGGCAATCACGCGCATGTCAAAGGCTTTGGCGAGCTTGGCAACCTCGAGTCCAATCTTGCCCAGCCCCACAATCGCCAGGGTTTTACCTGAGAGTTCGACGGTGCTAAACCGCTGCCATCGGTGCTCG
>JANLWR010000706.1:0-5569 GCA_031364625.1 Deinococcales bacterium
GCACTTGGTTTTGTTTTGAGCGCTTCATGGCGACTCATAGACTAACCCAACACTCACAATTGTTTGTGAAATTGCGATTTTTTAATGTTTCAGACGCAAAAGTTTCACCACCATTATTTTCATTTTCGTGGTCGGCATCGAAGCTGACATTGGCAATTTCAAAAATGCGTTATCGTGCGAACCTATGGCAATAGACCTGATGCTGATTGTGGCGCACCCCGACGACGAATGCTACGGCACTGGCGGCACATTCGCCGAATACGCCGCAAAAGGACTCGAGACTGGACTCATCACCCTCACGAGGGGCAAATCCGGGCGCTCTTTGGAGCTTTGCCTCCAAGACGACCTCCCAGAATTTCGCGGCAAAGAACTCTTAGAGAGTGTCAACCACCTTGGCATCAAGCACTTCTCGCATTACGATTACCCAGATGCCGCCCCAGTCTCTCGAAGTGAACAGTACATCACCAGCATTCCAGGCAGCTTCGTTGGCGGTTTACAAGACGTGCCACGTGCCGAAGTTGTGGACAGGGTCACCGGCGAACTCGAGAAACTACGCCCCAAAGTCGTCATGGGTTTTGCGCCAGATGGTGGCAACCGTCACCCTGACCACATCGCCAGCCACCAGATCATGATGGCGGCTTTAAAAAACACCGACCTGCTCGAGACTGGAACGCACCTCTATTACTTTGCCTCACCGACTTTAATGAACCCAGACTGGGCAGACACCTTCGTGCCAGCCACGCATTACCGCGATGTCCGCGATTACCTGCCGCAAAAACTTCGTGCCATTGCCGCGCACAGAACACAAGCACTTTCGACTGTCGGTTTTCTCTCGAGAATGGCAGAACGCATTGTCACCGAAACGTTTAGACGGGTGCATCCTGTTTGGGACGTGACTGAGCGCGGTTCGGACTTGTAAACTCGGGTTCGGTTCGCGGCTGTGCCTAGACAAGCAACAGGATTTGCTTGTTCAGATCACGGTATTCTAAACTCAATGAGCCACGCCACGACCTTTCCAAGCGACCTCGAGATTCAACCTCTCGAGCGCCCGATCAATGCCACCATCACGCCGCCAGGTTCCAAGTCGTACACCAACCGCGCCCTGCCGATTGCGGTACTGGCGAACGGCGCTAGTTTATTAACGGGCGCATTGTTTTCCGATGACACGCATTACATGACTCAGGCGCTTCTCGAGCTTGGTTTTTCAGTTGCCAGCGATGAAGACAACAATACTTTTTCGGTGCAAGGTTTGAACGGAAAAATCCCAAGGGATTCCGCAAAAGTCTTTATTGGAAATTCAGGCACAACCGCAAGATTCTTAACGCCGCTCATGGCACTCGGACAGGGCACATTCGAGCTTGATGGTGTACCAGCCATGCAAAAACGCCCGATTCAACCCTTGCTCGATGCGCTCAACACTTTGGGCGCTCGAGCCTCCAGCATTCATGACACGGGCTGCCCGCCGATTCGGATTGTGGCAAACGGTTTGCGTGGCGGTAACGTCAAAATGCGCGGCGACCTGACCAGCCAAGTCTTCAGCGCCCTGTTGATGAGCGCACCGTATTTTGAAAACGGCATCACGCTCGAGGTGGAGGGCGAACTGGTCTCCAAACCGTACCTCGAGGTCACAGCGCAAACCATGAGGGCGTTCGGGGTTGACCTCGAGATTGAGAATTTCGAGCGTTTTATGGTGAAACCAGGCGAGTACAGCGCCACCAATTACGCCATCGAACCAGACGCCAGCGCCGCCAGTTACTTCTTCGCGGCGGCAGCCATCACGGGTGGGCGCGTGGTCGTACCAGGACTTGGCAGCAACAGCCTGCAAGGCGATTTAAACTTTGTGCGCGTGCTCGAGCAGATGGGTTGCACGGTCAACCAAACCAAGACTCAAACCGAAGTGATTGGCACAACAAACTTGCGCGGCGTCGAAATTGACATGAGCCAAATTTCCGACACCGCCCAAACCCTGGCAGCCGTCGCACCGTTCGCCTCGAGTCCCACGCGCATCACGGGCATTGGCTTTATTCGCCGCAAAGAAACCGACCGCATTGGCGCGGTCGTGCGCGAACTGCAACGCCTGGGGATTCATGCCATCGAAGAAAACGACGGCATGATGATTCATCCAGGCACACCCAAACCCGCCCGCATCGAAACTTACGACGATCACCGCATGGCAATGGGTTTTGCCGTGCTGGGACTTCGCGCCAGTGGCATCACGATTCTCGAGCCTGGGTGCGTCACGAAAACCTTCCCAAAGTTTTTTGAAGTGCTCGAAAGCTTGCGTTAGACTCTCGCCAGCAGAAACTTTTAAATCCTAAAAACTCGAACTGCACTGATTTGCAGCTCGAGTTAGATTTTATTTAATGCTGCATTTCTTCCAATCCCAGGAAGTTAAACTCAATTTTTGCTGCAAATCTTGATACACCACCGCATCGGCATTGCGAATGCTTGTGCCAAGTTTTGTTTTGATGCACACATGAAAATTCAGTCCAGCCACCACTTGCATTTCGGCTTTGCTGATCTCGAGCAGCGTATAGGCACGCCTTCCAGTTCGTTTCAGTTTGGCATTTTGCGCACCGACGGCGAATTTTGCCGCCGCCATCACCTGCGGGTCTTTGAGGTCAGCCGTTCCGTAACCGCCAGCAATCTGTGCGAACGCCGAACCGAGCACCAGAACGCCACCAAAGACCAGATAAAAGTTTTTCACACGTCATTCTAAACGCATTGACCTGACCAATTCCTCACTCGAGCTGCAACAAGCTCGAGTTTAATTTCCGTCGTAGCGATACGCCCAAACGTGCCGCCCCGAGGCGTAATCGCTGATGAACAAGAACACCTGATCCACGGGGTCATACGCCATTGCATGAAATGCCAACGTGCCGACAGTATTGCTCGAGCTTGATTGTGCAACCATGACGCGTTTGGTCCAACTGCTGTTGGTGGGGTCAAAGGCGTAAAATATTCCGTCTTTGATGCCGCCGCCGATGCGTTGATGGCTGGCATCGTAAATCCAAGCGCTCTCGTCAGAATTGGGAACCTCGCCGCTCATGGCGCTCAGTTCGGTGACGCTGGATTTGGTCAAATCGTTGCGGTCGAGTTTGACCTCGAAGACGCGGGTCGGCGATTCTCGAGCGATGTAGTACAGGCGTTGATTGGGCGGGTAGTAGACCAGATTGTTGCCATAACCCAGCCTGTCGCTTGGCACTTGGTTTTGCTCGAGTTGTTTGGTTGCCGTTTTCGTCACGGGGTCATACGTCCAGAGTCCGTACTGGTTGACGATCACGACCAGCTTGGACACGGGGTCGTACTCAGCGCTTGCCAGTGACCATGCGGCGTGAAGTTCGCTAAAATTCCAGGTTTTCAAGTCCGGATCGAAGGCGGCAATCGTGCTGCCCTGATAAAACGGATCGTTGGCTGGGGTGCAACGCCCCCCGGCAATTTCTCGACTGAGCAGCAGCAATTCTTTGGTGTTTTCGGCAAATATCAGCAGGTCGTAGGTGTGCCTCGAGTACGGGCGGTTGCTGCTGATCCAACGTCCGTGGGTATCGTCCGTGTTGGCAGCCGTCATGGCGCTGCACGGCGTGGACGGGTAGGCGCTGCCCCATTTCAGGGTCGCAAAATTAAAGACATCCACATCGTCGCGGAAGGTGGAGGCATGACCACCGCCAAACATCAGCAAGTGGTGACGGCTCGAGTCGTATGCCATGCCGCTATAATCGGTAATCGCTTCGCAGTAATCGGTGTTGTCGGTTGGTTGAGCGCATTCGTACTTGCCCAAGTCCAGCGCCGTGTTGGCAGGAATCGCTTGCAGTGTTGGGTTGGGTGCAAAACTTGTGATGTCTTTGGCAGTAACCGTCAGCGCCGCCTTGTTGCTCATCACCCCCGAGGCGCTCGCCGTAATCTCGGTGTTCCCTTCGAGCAAACCCTTGAACGTGCCGCTCGAGACGAGGCTGACTTTGGTCGTGTCAGTTGAATTCCAGGTGAAGTTAACCCCCGTAATTACTTGCCCTTCGGCGTTTTTGGCAATTGCCGTAAACACCTGGTTGGCATCAATTTGAACGCTGGCACTCGAGGGTGAAACCTCGATTTTGCTGACGGTGTTGGATATTTTGTTTTGCCCCTGGCAGCCGATAAACAACAAAACCAGCGCCACGATCATCCCAATTTTTGTTTTCATCGCTCGAGACTCCTTTTAATTTGATACTCCGAGGCACAATAATCATTTGACCGTGCGGGGCACAATAATCATTTGACCGTACGGGGCACAATGGCAAACTGCGGTTCTTGGCTGTAATCGGGTTTGACTGTTCGAGTGATAAATTTTGTCCAGGCGGCACTGCCGTTTGCCGCCCCAGAATCGGTTGCCATTGCCAGCGCGGGCTGCATGTTCGACGGGTAGCCCGTGGCGCTGGTCGAATAACCCGTCATCTCGCCCGTGTTCGCGCAGGCTTGATTGACGCCGAACGTCGCATCGGCAGCCTGTTTGAAACTCGAGTACACCGGCTGATCTTGAGCATTGCGCACCAGCAGAAAGTACGCTGCCGCCTCGAGCCAACAGTATCCCGCTGAGGTCATGCGTCCTATCGAGAATTTGGCTTTCCACTCGAGCAAGGGCTTGGCGCTACCAAAACCCAACTCGACCAGATGCCCAACCGCGCTGGTGAAAAAATCGTCCTGCCAGGGTGCGATGCCGCGCCCGTTCTCGTAAGAAAACGCATAGCCTGTGGGGTTGATTCCCAGCGCATTGGCGTTCTTGGTGACAAATTCGTTGATGTAATCGGCAATGTTGTTCTCGAGTTTTTGCTTGAAATAGCTTTTCATCGGGTCGTCGTCCGGCGTGATGAACGCCGCCTCACCCAAGGTTCGCAGCGACCAAGCCTGACCCCGAATTTGATCCCAATTGAGAAGCCCCCTGGCGTAATCGCGGTAGGCGGGATTGGCAGTAATCATGTTGTAATTCGCCCAGAATTGCAGTTCCTCGAGGTAAAAGTGATCGCCCGTGACCAAATACGGCAGATACGCCAGATTGGGTTGATGCGAGGTGTCCACCGAGTACGGCGTGTCACATTGACTGGTGCAGGCTGGGAAAGGATGTTTGGAGTCACTCGGGTTGCCCAGAATCGTGACATCGTTAAAATCGTCGAGCGACAACGGGCGGTTGGTGATGCGATCACGAAAGTGGATGTCAAAACTGCCCGCAACATTGCCATGCCCCAACATCACCCGTTTGGCTCGAGCGTCCATGCTTAAAACGTATGCCGCCGTCCAACCGGGCAGCAAACCGATGTCGATGCGTCCGCCCGTGGTTGGAAAATACAGTTCGATCAAACCTGTGCTCATGACATCATCGCTTGGGAAGTCCGTATTCCAGCCCTCGAGCGCGGTATTGGAGACCGTAACGCTTTGGTCGTAATTGGGTACAGCCCCAGTGGCGATCAGGTATTTGCTGTCGTGCTTGACAAAAACCTTGGGTTCAAGCCCCCACCAAACTGTTTTATGCCAACGCGCTCGAGGGTAATGCTTCAGGGCGGTTTTGTTGTACGCAACAACATTCCCAACTTTGATTTGG
>JANLWR010000714.1:0-2016 GCA_031364625.1 Deinococcales bacterium
ACCAAGACCCGATCAAAAATCCCTTGCAAAACCACCGCATCATCGCCCCGAACCTGCCAGGATTTGGTGGCAGCGAATACGTGGGCGTACCCACCGTGGCGGCGTTTGCAGACATCCTCGAAGAATTTTTTGCAGCATTAAAACTCGAGCGACCCGTTTTGCTCGGACACAGTTTTGGTGGCGCAGTCGCCCTCGAACTGGCATCGCGTCAGCCCGAGCAGTACCGTGCCTTGGTGCTCGTCTCGAGTCCGAGCCTTGCCGGATTTCCCCACAACCCAGCCGCTGATGCCGTGCGCGAACGCCTCAAGACCGACCGTGCGCTGCTCGAGCAAATTTTTGGCGCCCAAGCCCCGAGTATGGGTTTGGAGCGCCGTGTCGAAGTCGCTTGGGAAGCGATCCTGGATGACGCCCAACACCTCGAGACCCGCATTGGCAATGGCATTGCCGCCGATCTCGGGCGTTGGAATCTGCTTGAGCACGCCTCAAAACTCTCAAACACACCCATTCTGGTGCTTGCTGGCGAACGCGACGTGCTGGTGACACCAGCCATGACCCAAGAGATTCTGATGCAACTGCCACACGCCAAACTCGAGACACACCCAAACGCTGGACACTGGCTGCCGCTCGAGCAACCCGAATTTTTAAGAACAACCCTCGAACGTTTTTTGCAGCCACCAACAGACACCGCAGCCGCTTCGCCCAGGAGGAACGTATGAAAAAGACCCGCACCGCCCTGATTCTCGCCGCAGGACTCGCCACCATCGCACTTGGTATCTCGAGCGCCCAAAACAAAAGCGTCAAGATCGGCTCGATCTTGCCCTTGACTGGTGCCTCGAGCGTTTCGGGTAAAGCCGCCGAGCAAGGCTACAGACTGGCAATAGACGAAATCAACGCCAGCGGCGGCGTGCTCGGTCAACCACTCGAGTTTGTGCTCGAAGATGATGCCAGCACCCCAGCCACCGCGATTCAAAGCTTCACCAAGCTGTACACCGTGGACAAAGTGGACTTTTTTGCGGGTGCTTTTGGCAGCGGCAACACCATTGCCATTTCTGGCGCGGCAAAACAATTCAACGCCTTCATGACCATCCTCGGCGCGGCAGCCATCCCAGTCGAAGACGTGTACGCCAACTACCCGTACTTTTTTCACTACCATCCTTGGGCGTACTACAACAGCGCCGCCGTAACGGACTTCTTTAAATTCTTAAAGAAAGCCAAAGGCGCAAAAAACATCGCCATCGCCTACGAAGACGGCGTGTTCGGCTCGGGAGCGCCAGCCTTCGCTGACCTCATCAAAAAAGAGGGCTTTAACGTTGTTCTGCTCGAGAAATTTAAGACCGGTGCAGGACAGTTCACCAGCATCCTGACCAAAGCCAAAGAATCCAAAGTTGATATTTTCTACTGGGTTGGTTACGACGCCGACGCGCTACCCATTGCCTCCCAAGCCAAAGAGGTCAACTTCAACCCAGGCATCATTTACGGCGTGCCAGCCTCCTGGCCCGTCGGCTTTGAAGCCAACAAACTGAGCTATGGCATGGCAGGTTTAAGCCTGTGGTTGCCCGACAGCCCCAAAGCGGCTTCAAAAGAATTCGTTAGAAAATTCCAGAAAAAATACGGTACGGTCACGCAGGAATACCTTGCACCACTGGCTTACGTCAACATGATGACCCTCGCCGCCGCAATCAACCGCGCAGGCACGACCGACAAAGACAAGGTTGCCGCCGAACTTGCCAAAACCAACATTGACACGCCATTTGGTAAGCTCCAATTTAGTCCAAGCTTAAAAGTCAAAAACCAAGGCTTCAAAGCGGGCGAATGGCTCAGTTTCCAATTCAAAAAAGGTAAGCGTTTACCCGTCTACCCAGAAGGCGTGGCACGCACCCCCATCGTCTACCCACTGCCAGATTGGAACTCGAGATAACGCATCAAAAACTCGAGCGTTAACGGAGTATCACGGGATTTCACTCACCTGAAGCCCTCATCCGTCAGCTTCTTGATCCCAAAACGCACCTTCTTGCC
>JANLWR010000739.1:0-1832 GCA_031364625.1 Deinococcales bacterium
TTTTTGAACAGTGCGCCGCCAGTTTCCTCGAGTTCGGCGTTGATTCTGGCAAATTCTTCACGCGATAAAAACACCTCACCGCGCACCTCGAGATCGATAGCTTGAGGCAACGAACGCGGAATGCTGGGAATGGTCAGCACATTTGCGGTGACATCCTCGCCCGTTTCACCGTCGCCACGGGTGGCAGCCCAAACAAGTTTTCCTGCCTTATACAAAATATTGATCGAAAGCCCATCAATTTTGAGTTCCATCATGTACTCTCGAGTCACGCCCTTGACGCCCATGACGTTGTTGATTCTGTCCTCGAAATTCTCCAAATCAGCCAAACCGAAGGCATTGTCCAAACTGGTCATTGGATTCGGGTGTTTAACCGGCGCAAACGTCGCTCCCAAAATTGTTCCGACCTTCTGCGTTGGGCTGTCTGGCGTCACCAAATCTGGTCGTTCCGCCTCGAGTTTCTTCAGTTCAAACATCAGCGAGTCGTACTCGGCATCTGAAATTTCTGGCGCATCGGAAAGGTAATACAGGTCGTTGGCGCGTTTGATGCTGGCTCGCAACTCGAGGATTCTGGATTCTGGTGTCATATGTTCTCAGCATAACGGTTTTGGGAATCTCGAGCATGAAGATTCTGAAAATTTCGAGTACCAAAACAAAGCGAATCTCGAGATTAAAACCTCGAGACTCACTTGAAATCAAAACTCAGGCTTTGTTTGGAACGCTGACCGTCAAACGGTGTAAACCACTGGCGGCTTCGGGCAGGCTGTCGCGCTCTTCGCTGCCTTGAACCACGCCATCGGCGTAACAGCGCACGATAAACTGCCTTCCGCTTTTGATGTCGCCAAGATCGCTCGTTCCTGCCTCGGCAGTCCAGTCGAGTATCCATTGCGTCCAAGCCCATTTGCTACGTTTTGGTTGCAATGTTGCCTGCAACCACGTATCACCGCCGTTGGTCGAGACTTCGACTTTGGTAATTTCCTTGTTGCCTGCCGCTGCAATCCCTTTGGCTTTGACAACCTCGCCCGGTTTGAAAACCAAGCCACGCGTTGGGTAATCGATTCTCGAAAGTGGCGCGATAAACGCGGTTTTGCTCCAGCCACGGTTTGCCCAGTAGCCTGGCTTTTCATCAGCCGTAAAGGTAATTTTGGTCAGCCAGCGCGGTTGTTTCATGCCAAAACGACCTGGAACAATCACACGCAGTGGAAAGCCATGTTTGTAATTTAATGCCTCACCGTTCATGCTATACGCCAGCATCACGTCTTGCTCGAGCGCATCACGGAGCGCGATGGATTCGTAAAAACCATCTTCGGCTTCCCACGTCACCCATTTTGCGCCTGGTTGCACGCCAACTTTATCCATTAAATCTTTAAACCTTAAACCAGTCCAGATCGCGTTGCCGATTAAATCGCCGCCGATTGGGTTTGAGATGCAGCACATCGTCAACTCGAGATCAACGGGTTTAAAAGTCTTGAGGTCAGTGAGTGCAAACTTCTGCGGGGTTTTCACCAAACCATCCACCTCGAGTTTCCAATTATTTTCGGCAATCCGCGGGTCGAGGGCTTCATTGTTGATCGAGACGTAATAAAAATCTTCTTGACTGGTGATCCCTTCGGGCAGAATGACCTTGCTCGAGCCTGCGGCAGTTGTGGCATTGGTTTTACTGCCCGAATTGGTGAACAGCGGACGCAATGCGCCTGCCACGCCAGCACCAAACAAACCAAGCGATGCGAGGCTTAAGGTATTGAGTACGCCGCGACGTTTGGGGTCGGTCTGAACGGGCGAAAGGGCAAAGCGCAAACCGATGTAGAGCAATCCGTATACAAGCGCCCAGATTG
>JANLWR010000740.1:0-1821 GCA_031364625.1 Deinococcales bacterium
GTATGTTTCGGAACGACCAGCGGGAACGAAGACGATGAGTTTAGGATTGCGAAGGTTTTATGACTTGTACCAAGGTTGGTCACTGCTCAGGGTTCAGGATGTGTGCAAACCGTAGCTCCATTGGGGAGAAGGGAGTTTGATTTTCACGTTGAGTGGCTCAAATTCTCGAGGTGTAAATGAATGTAGGCGTTCTGGCATTGCAAGGTGATTTCCGAGAGCACAAATTGATGCTCGAGCGTCTGGGCTGTACGGTGCAGGAAGTGAGGCTTCCAAAGCATCTGGAGGGTTTGTCGGGCGTGATTTTCCCAGGAGGGGAGAGCACCACGATTGGGAAGCTGATGGTGGTGTATCAGTTGGACACGGCGCTAAAAGACTTTGCCGCCAACGGTGGGGCAATTTGGGGAACGTGTGCGGGCGCGATTCTCTTGGCAACCGATATTGTCGAATCTGTACAGCCGCGCCTTGGCTTGCTCGAGATGCGGATTCGGCGCAATGCGTTTGGGCGGCAAGTCGATTCGTTTGAAGTGCCGCTTTTGGTGAAGGGTTTGGACGCGCCGTTTCACACGGTTTTTATTCGTGCGCCAGTGATCGAATCGGTCGGTGAGGGCGTTGAAGTCCTCTCGAGTTTTGAGGGTCAAATTGTGGTGGCGCGAAAAGATCGCATCATGGCGAGCAGCTTTCACCCGGAGTTGACCAATGATTCCAGGCTGCATCAATTGTTTCTCGAGAAAGTCATTGGGTCGTAAATGCCGTACACGCCAATTCTTGCCACGCTTGGTTATTTACTGTCCGAAGACGAACAGCAGGTTTTGCTGATTCACCGCAACGCTCGAGCTTCCGACGCGCATTTGGGCAAGTACAACGGTTTGGGCGGCAAACTCGAGCAATTAGAGACCGTCCTCGAGTGCTTGAACCGCGAATTTCTCGAGGAGGCTGGTGTCACCCTCGAGCGTGTGGAGTTGCGTGGCACGATTTCCTGGGCTGGGTTTGGTAAGGCTGGCGAGGATTGGTTTGGCTTTATTTTTCTGGCTCGAGGCTATTCTGGCACGCTGAAAACCAGTAATCCAGAAGGTGATCTTGAATGGCAACCCATCTCGAGTTTGCTGGCTGGTGCGTTGCCGCTTTGGGAGGGTGACAAGAATTTTTTGCCGCTCGTTTTTGATGGCGACCCTCGGGTTTTTCACGGCGTGATGCCGTACGAGGGCGGGAAAATGCTGTCTTGGAGTTTTCAAAGATAGGATTGCAGAATTTGCTTGAATACACCCAACAATTCTGGTAAGACATCAAGCGTAAATCGTTCGGTATCAAGGTTTAAGTTTTTGTCTTCGAGCCGCAAGAATTGCCAAACCTCACCCGTGGTAACACAACCATACAAAACAGGAAATTCTGAATGGTGTTTTAGATTAAAGTGTTGCGCCGCAAGAAGTTGCGCCACACACTGTCCCAAACCAACTTCAACATCTTGTTTCTTCGCCTCGACCACACTGACAATTGGTGCTCGAAGGAAAAATACAGATGGGCTTTTAGAAAAAATAAAATCGCACTCACCAGTCAAACCCAGATTTGCGTCAGCATCAAGGCGTTGTCCAGAGTAGATCGAGAATACATCACCAACATTCGCTCGGGCTTCGGACAGTATTGGCGCAATAATAAATTCGGAACGCGATTTTTCGGACGTAAAAGCCAGAGGGCGATAACGATTCAGTGTCTCGAGCAACCAAGTTGAGGGTTTGCAAGGCTCGAGATGTGGAAATAAAGTCGTTCGTGTTGGTGTTAAATCAAAGCGCTCGGTCACTATCTCCAAAGTAAAATCAGTAAACG
>JANLWR010000768.1:0-5751 GCA_031364625.1 Deinococcales bacterium
GTTGTGGTTTACGATTCGGGCATGGACTCTCGAGCTGCCAGAACCGCCTGGGCGCTCGAGTACGCAGGGTTCGAGGTTGGCATTTTGAACGGTGGTTTTCAGGCTTGGGAAGCTGCAGGTCAAGCCATCTCGAGCGAAATACTGCAGGTTGAAGCCTCAAACTTTAAACTCGAGCCACGCCCAGAACTGCTGGCAACTGCCGAAGAAGTTATGAACCGTTCAAGTAACGTTATTGTGCTCGACGCTCGAGACGCCCAGGAATTTTCAGGCATCAAAATTCCGACTGGCGCACCTCGGGGGGGGCATATTTCTGGGGCGAGGCATTTTGAATGGACTCGGGTCATGAACAGCCAAGGTTTTCAATCTGGTGCCGAACTCGAGCAATCTTTGGTACAAATCCCGAAAGATACTGAAGTGATTGTTCATTGCCAGTCGGGAGCACGCAGCGCCGTGTTGTTCCATGCCCTCAAAAGTCAAGGATTCAAGGTTAAAAACTATTTGGGCAGCATGAATGAGTGGCTCAACCAACCCGACTTACCCGTCGAATAAATCTCGAGATTTAGCGTTTAAAAATTTGGTACGCAACAACGATCAGCACCACGATGATGACCGTTCTGATGGTGGTGTTTGCCCAAAGCTCCGCCACTCGAGTTTGCAGGTTTGGGGCGGCATTACTCGAGGTTGAAACTCCTTTTTTGCTTTGCCCACGGATTTCTTTCAGGCTCATGCGTTGCGATTTTTTCAGCATCTCCACCGCCTCGCCGCGTTTGCCTTGACGTTTTAAAACGGCTGCCAAGTTGTTGTACGCCACGCTGTACTCTGGGTTGAGTTTTAAGGCTTCGCGGTAACGCATTTCGGCGGTTTGCAAATTGCCAGACTCGAGTTCGAGGTTGCCCAGGTTGGCAATGGCGCGGTAATGGCGTGGGTCGCTGAACAGGGCGGCTTGAAAATGTTCTCTTGCCAGTTCTGGTTTTTCGCAGACCGCCTCGAGAACCCCAAGTTGATTCTGGGCTTCAGCGCGGGTTAAAGGATGCTCGAGTGCGGGTTGTAAAGCCGTTCTGACGCGCTCGTCGCCGTTGCGCCAACTCTCTTCGGCGGTTGTCAGGGCAGCCAGCATCTCGTCCAAACCGAGCACTTGGATATCCAGAGCGCTCCAGCCTGATCGGTTGACGCGCCCTGCCGATAGGTAATTTTTCGCCCTTAAACTTTCAAAAAACATCACCAGACGCTCGAGCGCCTCATGGTGTTCGGCTTCGCCTTGTCCAACCAAACTCAGAGCCTTTAAGCGTGCCAGCGCCTCCTCAAATTGATGACGCTCGAGCGATGAACGCCAGTCGGCTGCCTCGGGAATGGCGTTCATAAGCTTGCCTCAACCATTTTTTCGCCAGCCAAAATCGGCACTTTTAACCAATTCTCGAGCGGTGGAATGGGGCACGACCAGCCGTCCGAATACGCGCAGTACGGATGATAAGCCAGGTTAAAATCGAGTAAGACGCTTCCGTCTGCCTCGAGGTCTAGGTCAAGGTAACGACCACTGCCGTAAGTAAGTGTTCCACTGGTCAGGTCTCGAAATGGAATGAACAATGACTGATCTTCAGACTCGGGATTGGAATAGGCAGTTAAGTTCAGGGTTTGCCCTTCAAGAGCAAACTCGAGCGTTCCAGCCTTCACATACGATTTTCGTACGCCGTTAGAGGTTTCCATCATGACGTGCTCGACAACTTGAAGAGGTTTGAGTGAAAGCCTAAAAACAAGTTCGGGATTAAATTCAAAATACGCTAAACCTGCAAAACCTTGTTTTATTGAGTCAGGCAAGGGTGATTGAGAAGATGCAAAAAAAGCATCTTTACGGCTTCGAAACTCGAGCAATTCCTGAACAGACATGAGGGCTATTGTCCATCATTTCGGTACTCTCAATTGTGGCACTCATGTTTCAGGCTCGAGATTCAACGAACAGGTCAAAACCTACTGCTTATGTTTGAAACTCGAGCATGGTTTAAACGCGATTGAAAAAATTCGGATTGAGTTCAAACCTTGAGTTTTCAAGATACTGTTGAATTTGCGCTCGAGCCTGTGCAAAACGGATTATTTTCAGTCTAATTGTAAGATTGAGATTGGGGACTCTAAGTTACTTGAGTGTTTTATACTCAAGAAATCGGAGTGTAAAATGCTTCACATTTTCATATCGATGTTTGATCGACGTTGATCGGACACCATAACAACTCGAGTCACATTTAAACATCTGGTTTATCAATTGGAGTTCTGTCCAGATCGGAGACACGTATAAAAATTTCGCAACTTGAAATGTCAAGAGTTTGTGGATGCGGAGTTCCGAGAGTCATTCCTCTCCACAAACACCGTTGGTGCTGAGAAGCCCAGGCTCGAGTGCCGACGTTCACGGTTCTTGCTCGTAAGAAAGCACCTGACGGGCTACTCGCGTTTGTACCAAACTTCAATCCATTCACACTGTAAATTTCTCGAGTTCTTTTCCGTGTTGATGTCAAGAACATCAAAACCTTTCTTTAATCAACGAATTCTATGCAGTCATGTCATAAAATCTTAAAACGCCAACGCCTGCCCGTCGGTTCGTGAATCTGATGCTGCCACCAACACGTCGTTTAAACGCCAAATGATTTGACCGCGCCCGAATGAACCCTTCTCGAGCTGCATGGTGATCTGATGACCCCGTTCTCGCAGACCTTCGGCAACATGGGTTTGCGTGTGAAGCTCGAGTTCGATCTGTTTTCCTTCCAGCCATTGCCAACGCGGTGCGTCAAGGCTGGCTTGCGGGTTTAAATCATAATCGATGGTGTTGACCACCATTTGGACATGACCTTGGGGCTGCATGAAGCCGCCCATCACCCCAAACGTTCCGATGGCTTTTTGATCTTTGCTTAAAAACCCTGGAATGATGGTGTGGTACGGGCGTTTTCCTGGTGCGAGTTGGTTTGGATGGTCTGGCAACAGCGTAAAATTCGCGCCCCTGTTTTGCATTGCAATGCCCGTGCCTGGAATCACGATGCCACTGCCAAAACCGGCGTAATTGCTTTGAATGTAACTGACCATCATGCCGTCCTGGTCGGCGGTACAGAGGTACACCGTGCCACCTCGCGGCGGCGTTCCGGCGCTTGGTTCTAGGGCTGTCTCGAGGATAAGTTTGCGGCGCTGGGCGGCGTATTGCTTGTCGAGCATTCCAGCCGTTGGCACGTCACCGTGGCTCGGGTCTGCGTTAAAAGCTTGAGCATCCATAAATGCCAGTTTCATGGCTTCAATTTGCAAATGATAACTCTCAACACTGTCTCTGGCGTGTCTGGAAAGGTCAAAACCTTCCAGAATATTGAGTGCCGCCAGCGCGGCGATGCCCTGTCCGTTTGGTGGAATTTCCCAGACATCGTAGCCACGGTAATTGGTACTGATCGGTTCTACCCAGTTGGCGGTGTGCGCTCGCAGGTCGGCGCGGGTGATGAAGCCACCTGTTTGCGCCGCAAAATCTTCGATCCGACTGGCAAGTTCGCCGTCATAAAACGCCGCCGCTCGAGTTTTGGCAATCACTTCGAGGGTTCGGGCATGATCGGGCAAGGCAAACATTTCTCCTGCCCTCGGAGCGCGACCAAGTCGGGTGAACGTTTGCGTCCAGGGTAGAAATTCTGGAGCGGTCAAACTCGAGTACACCTGCGCAGCCCGCCGCCAATTTTGCGCCAAAGTTGGCGAGACGGGATAGCCATTTTGCGCGTAAAAAATCGCTGGTTGAAACAAAGCTTCAAACTCGAGTTTGCCAAACTTGGCGTGCAAATTTTCCCAAGCACTCGGCGCACCAGGCACGGTGACGGGCAACCAACCGAGTCTGGGGACAGACTTTAAACCTCGAGCCGAGAACAACTCGAGGTTCGTGTTGGCGCTCGCACGACCCGAGGCGTTCAAACCGTGCAGTTTTTTGCCGTCCCAGACCAGCGCAAACGCATCTCCACCAATGCCGTTCGAGGTTGGCTCGAGTACCGTCAAGGCAACTGCCGTGGCGATGGCGGCATCGACGGCGTTACCACCAGCTTTGAGCATCTCGAGTCCGGCTTGGGCTGCCAGGGGTTGACTGGTGGCAACGGCTCCCCTCGCACCAATGATTGGACTGCGATTTGAAGGGTAGGGTTGATGAGAGAGGTTCATGTTCGTATTCTGACCGATTTGTGACCATTACACCGTGATTTGGCAGCGCACCCTTTAACGTTGGTTGTTAAAGTAGATTCTTGCCTTGTCAGAATGCGGCGCTCGGGTAAACTGTCGATGTCGGTCTTACACTTCAATACTCAAGTTGCAAGTTTGCTTTGCATTCCATGACTTTCCTTTCTCTGAGGTAATTTTTGACACTTGTAAAACCCCGAGTCATATTGCGCCCCATGCAAACCCAGGTCAGTGAGCCTAGCCTCACCGATCCTGAACGTCTTGCCGCCCTCAGACGTTACGGGTCGGTTCGTCAAGATGCCGCCGCCAACTTTGCCAGGGTCGCCAAACTCGCTGCCAAGAGCTTAAACACCAAAGGCGCACTGATTTGCTGGGTCGGTGAGGCGAGCCTGCGCTTTGCCGGGGCATTTGGTCTGGAACTGAACGATCTCTTGCCGCGCACCCTGCCAAAACGATTGTCCTTGTTTTTGCCCGAAGGATTGGTGCAATCGCGTGACCCGAGCGACCTGCAAACCATCTCGAGTCTGTTGTCCTCGAGCATCGAACGCCTGGCATTCTTCGCCAGTTCGCCGCTGCGCACCAGCACTGGGCAGGTTTTGGGTTGCTTGTGTGTGCTCGACACCCGCGACCGGAGCTTAACCGAATCCGAGGTGATGATGCTCGAGGGTTTATCAGAATCCTTGATGAGTGAACTCGATTTGCGACTAGAACTCGTGCAAGCCAAAGAAACCCCCAGGGAAATGATGGACGCGCTCAATCGCAGCATTCTCGAGCGCGTCGTCAATTCGACCGACGAGGCGATCATCACCGAGAACCTGCAAGGCATTGTGACCTCATGGAATGTTGGTGCCGAAAAAATGTTTGGTTATGCCACCTCCGAAGCGGTCGGGCAGCACATCAGCTTTTTGATCCCTCGAGCCAACAACACCTCGGTTCAGGGTTTTATTCAACGCATGATGCTGGGCGAGAAAATCCCACCGTTTGAAACCCAACGGGTTCACAAGTCTGGTTTTCGGGTCAATGTGCGCGTTTCGATGTCACCCATTTTGGACACCAACAACGGTGTGGTTGGTGTTGTCTCGATCACAGGCGCACCGAGCGAAATGAAGGGGATGCGTTCCGAGGCGAGGTTGTGGGAATTAACCTCAAACTTGCCAATTTTTGTGCTCGGAACGGACATGCGTGGGTCGATCACCCTTGCCGAAGGTCGGGCGCTCAGCATGTTGGGCTTTGAATCCAGAGACCTGGTCGGTCGTTTGATGCAAGATGTCTTTGAGGGACATCCTCAGATGCTTTTGGCGGTTCAAGCCGCCATGCGCGGCGAAGGCTTGTCATTTAGTTTTGGCTGGCACGGCAGGCATTTTGAAACCTGGCTGACGCCTGTGCTTGACGGTGACAAACGCACCGGTTTACGGGCGATCGCTTTTGATATCACAGACCGCATCAATGCCCAAACCGCCTTGACCAGCAGCGATATGCAACTGCGCGAAATTATTGATGCGCTGCCCGTGCGGGTTGCACGAATTGATGTAAACGGCATCATCAGCCTGTATGAGGGTCGTGATGTCACGCCCC
>JANLWR010000797.1:0-2425 GCA_031364625.1 Deinococcales bacterium
TAAAAATCGTGTCCCAAAGCTTCCATTTGCGCGGCGGCATCTTCGACATCCATCGGGCGCAGTTCAAAACGTTTATTGCGTACAATCTGCGGCATAAACTCTTCACTGTCATCGAAATCGGTGTCCGTCGCAGGCGGGGGCGCGTCTGGGCGGTGCGTGCGGGTGACAAACTTGTCTTTAAATTTTTTCAGTTGACGCTCGAGTACCTCTGTGGCAGCATCGATGGCGTAGTACATGTCGTGGCTGGCTTCTTCGGCGCGAATAATGCCGTGGGGTACATTGAGTTGCATTTCGACTCGGTTTTTGCGGTTGGCTTCGCTCGAGGCTTTGACGTGCAGTACGACTTTGGCATCGACAATGTGTTGACTGAAACGCTCTAGTCGCTCGAGTCTGGTTTGAACATGGTCGCGCATGGCGTCGGTGACTTCAACGTTTTGACCTACCAACTTGTAAACGTTCATGATGCCCCTTTCAATCCGGCTTCGCCATAGAAAAGGATTTGGTTGAAGTAGTAAAGCCGGTACGTTCAATCTACACCCGCTTTGCGATTGGTGTCTCGAGGTTTTTCACAGTGCGTTTTGGTGTTTGGGTGTACGCTTATTTTTGGGTGTCAGAGGGTTGGTGGTTTCGCGGTCACAATGGCGACGGCAACCAAAACGAGTGCGGTCAGAACGCCCGCCGCAGGCACAAAACTCGAGTTTCTTGGAGTGGCTTCAAGCGCATTTGAGCGTTGCCCGAGTGTTGAAAGCCAAGCACCGAGGTTTGATCCCGCCCAAGTCGAGGACAGCATCATCACCAAGCTCATGACAATCATCATGGGCAGGGTTGCAGCGTTAATTCTGGGGTAGATCAGCAGGCTCGAGATGGCTGGCAGCATGACGACCAGCGATGCGGCGGCGACGATCAGTGCGCCTCGGGCGCTCCAGGCTGGTTGCAATTTGCGTTGCAGGCGCGAGAATTGCCAAAGGTCAAGCAGCACGAACACGGGCAGAACCAACAGTTGAGAATTTGCCGCCAGACCTTCTTGCGCCCCGCCAAAAATGGCAACAGTAATCAGACGATGCAGCACAATCAACACGCCGACAATGCTCGAGACGCCAACGCGTTTGAGTGTATTTTGCGCAGCACTGCCCAGGAATCCACCGACGGTGATGAGCACGACTGGGTACAACCATTCAGGGCGTTGCCAGAAGGCGCGAAGGTTGCTCGAGCTGAAATCGGGCAGGCTACCAATACTCTCCCATTCGGCGGCGAGCAAAATGACCAGCAGCGTGCCTGCAAAACTGAAGAGCGCGATTGCCAGAATTTCTTGGAGTTTTAAGCCTTGTAAACCGCGCCAGGTGGCTTGTGGGACGCTCGAGAGGGTCAGTGGCACGGCGCACATCATGACAAATGACACGCCGCCGAAAAGCATCAAGTGTGGCAAGCTCCAGGCGGTCAGGTCAACGCCGTAAATTTTGTGCCACAGCAAATCCGATGGCGCGGCGGCGGTCTGAAACAGGGCGATCAGTGCCAGCAAACCAATCAGGGGTTCGGCGCGGAAGCGTTCACGGATGCCGCCGCGTCCTTGCAATGCCAAAAACAAGATTCCAGCGCTGGCAAAAAATGCCAGAATCGCCAGCGAACCGTACAGCAAAAAATGCGGCGACCACAGAAAATCGTTACCAAAACCGCCGTAACGGTGATGCCAGGTTTCATCCCAGACCAGCGCCACCGAAAACATCAGACCGCTCGAGACGGCGAGGACGCCCGCCAGAGAACGGGTCATCAGGCTCGAGCGGGTTGGTGCGACTCGAGCATTTTTTGGAAGTGGGGAAACAAACAAGTACCAGATTGCAGCGCCAAGGGCAGCCAGCATAGCGGTCAAAACGCCAACACCCAGCACGAACAAGGGTCCCGGTTTGGCGGTGCCGCCCCAGTTGACCAACGCAACGACCACGGTCAGAGCGCCCACAGTGGTCAAAATGGGTTTGAAGTTGGGGGTTGAACTTCTTGGCTGAACTTGCTGCATCTGACACCTCCAAAGCGAAGTGTACTCGAGGTTGGTTAAGATTTGAACCAACGTCTCAAGTCTTTTTTTCGCTGCCGCGAACCACCACGGCTTGACCCTCGAGTTTGACGAATGTGTTCTCGCCAATTTGCAAGGATTGGGTGTGATCGGTTTGTACGACAAGTTGCACGTTCCCAGCCTCGAGCGTGTAGGTCAGATCGTGTCCTTTAAATTCTCGGGCTGTGACTCGAGCTTGCAAGCCAGCATCACCAAGTTTAAGGCTCTCAGGACGCACCGAGAGCATCACAGGACCGCTTTCAGAATGAGTTAAAGGAATTGCGCCCAAAATACTCATGGCGACGCTTCCAGAGGCTCTGGCAGGAATCAGGTTGGTACGTCCCAAAAAACTGGCAACAAATGCCGTGCGAGGTTGAC